>JAISQR010000382.1 GCA_031274035.1 Treponema sp.
CGGCACTCCGTCCCGCGAAAGGGTAATGGTTATGTCCCTCGCCTGCGCGTTCGGATTCGTATAGGAATTTACCGGCGTCATATTGACGGAATACACGGCGGTTATGCCAACCGCCGCGAGCCGCGACACCACCGCGTCGAGCTGCGCCTTTAGCCGGGCGTCGTCGGCAGCCGAAATCTTGGTAGACGGGGCGTCGGGGACGACGGCAATGCTGACATTCGCGCCGGGCGCCGGCTTCCCGTCGCCGGACACGCTTATCGAAATATTCCTGTTCTGGTATTCCGGCTTCCAAACTATGCTTGCGGAATTGTCCGAGCCGACCGTCAGGGTCATCGGAACGCTCGCGGCCTGCGCGCCATCGGCGGAAACCACCAGCGCGATGCTCCGGGTTTCCGGCTGAGGCTGCGGATTGGGATCGGGGGAGGCCGGCTGCCGGCAGGCGGCCAGTATAAGGCCGCACAATGCAAGGGCCGGCAGAGCCAATCCGCCCCGCCAGATTTTACCGGCCTCTGCGCCGGTTGTCGTTTTCCTGTTCATCATCGCCTCCTTATGCTTTATCCCCTATACCGTGTGTCATTGAATAAGCGCGGCATTGAAATCCGCCGCAGTCCACTTTTCCCCGGCCGAAAAACTTGCCGAGGTTTTGGTGGCGGGCGGAGCACCGTCAGTCCAGCCTTGTAAATCCAACACCCCATAGATGCCGGTATTGCGAGTGCTGGCTTGGTATGTGCCGAAACCATCCGACGTCAAACCAATCAGTTTCGTTATACCGGAATTGTCGTTGGCATAGCCGATGTCGTACTGCAAGAAGTTCCTGTCGTCGTATGTCTTCGTTACGGCATTGGGCGAGCTGAAAGCGATTTCATTACCTCCGTTAATGTTGAGTGTGTCATTGTTTACAAGCCTTGTCTGGTCTCGTGTCAGATTACGCAGATCCAGATATGCTGCTATAGTTTGGGTTCCACTGCCTACATTCATAAACTTTACTGCGCCGGTGCTGTTTACGTATGGCGGTGCGTACTCGAAGAAGCATGCGCCGTCGGCGTAGAATTGAGTGTTCGGCAGATTGCTTTTCGTTGCGAAGTTCTTTACATGCAAGGAACCGCCGCCAAGGGACAGATTTCCTTGATTCTCATACATGTTCTCAAAGCCCTTGAAACCACTCATGAACGCTATGATTTCGCCGTTGACCTTGTAGGGGAAGTTTGCGTCAGGCTGGTTATCGAGGCCATAGAGCCCATTCGCGTCTTCACCGGCGACAGTTATGTTCTGGGCATGCAACTGCGTCAGATTGTTTAGCTTTCCGGCGGCGTGGTAGCGCTCGAACAGCCTGTAGATGTCCCAGCTTGAAGCGGTGTCGGTGATATCTAAACTTAAATTTTGGCTTGTTTCTGCGTGTATATTTCCCGGCTTTGGAAAAAAGTTGTTGTTGCCATTCAAGACGAATCCGCACCTGGCATAAGCATTTAATAAATCAGCAAGCTCAATTTCTCTATTATTTTCACTGATTCGTAATGTGTCGTCGGCATAGATATTTCCGGCATTTGTCTGTATTCTTGCGAGCTCGCTACAATTTATAGAGCCAGCCAATTGCATGGGACTCGATACCTGCAGGATTTGGTTTCCGTTGTTATAAAGCGCATGTATGCCGCTTACGATTTTGACATCGGGGTTTTGCACATCGGCCCTTAAAGCCAAAGCCTCTATGTCGTTATTGGCACGAGCGACATTGAACACCGGAATCGTGCCGCCCGCGATGTCAGCGTCAGAGGACACGGCGGCCGCGCCCATGTTTTTGAACGCATTTTCTATTGCGACAATAGCGGAGTAATTCAACTGCTTTTTCGTCGCGTCGTTTGCGACTGCTGGGTTGCTTGCGGCGGCGCTTAGTGTCAAGTTTATGGTTTTGCCGGCCAGTATTCCGCTGGTGTCAGAAAAATCCGCAACCACGCCGTTCGACACGACCGCGGACACGTTTAAGGTATCCACGCCCTCGGTCGGAACGGGAATGGTTATCACCACACCGTCGATTTTCAAGGCCGGCGTAACCATACCGCCCACGTTAATAACAAACGTTGCCGTCTTATCCTGATACGTTACGGTAACGGTTTTCTCTCCCGCCGCGGCGGCAATCTCCATACTGCCCTCGGCCAGGACCGCGCTGTTCCAACTCAGGGTGTAGTCCGTTACGGCATAGCCGGTGTTGTCCGAATAACGCGCTTCTACCGCAAGCCCATCGGACGTAAAGGGTTCGTCCAGGGCGTAGGTTGTTTTAACGGTACTGGTGTTAAGGGTAATGCCTGTAAGAAAGGGAGTTCCCTGGGGGCCGTTCACGGTGATGGTCGTATTCCCCTCGGCCAGGGGCGCGTTGTCCCAGGTCAGGGTGTAGTCCGTTACGGGTTCCGTGGTGTTGTCGTCGTAGCGGGCGGTAACCACCAGTTCGGCGGAGGTAAAGGCGTCGCCCACGGTATAGGTTGTTTTAACGTCCCCGGTGTTAAGGGTGATGCCCGTAAGAACGGAGGTAAGGACCGGGGGTTCCGGTTCCACAAGACAGGCGGCCAGTATAAGGCCGCACAACACCGCGCTGGTTTTTATTTTCTTGTTCATCATCGCCTCCTAGAACCGCGGACACTTCGTATCCGATGGGAGTTTGGAAGGTATAAATTTGCAATAAATTGCAAATTTATACGATTTTTGGGCAAAGCCCCACAAACTGCTAGCGGTTTGCCGCGCTTCGCGTGTAAATAGGGAAGGAATGCTATTTGCCTACAGCGGATAATTTTGGGGTATTTGTTCCGCAACGACGTGTTCTTGCCAACGGACAGCGTATTTTTGCCGCCCTTTAGGGTATTTTGCGGTATGGCTGGGAAAATTTGGTAAAAAAACGGAAATTTAGAGGTTTTGTTTAGTAGACAAAAAGGCCGCTTGTTTGTATAATATGAGCCGTGAGCCGTGAGCCGTGAGGGCTGCTATTGTCCTAAGCATGGGAATAGTATAGCAATTACGAAAAATTTGTCAATAGGCTGTAAAAAAAGCGCGGCAAATTTACTTTTAAAAAATTTAACCGCGAAAGGCGCGAAAAAGCAAAGTACGTTACTTTCAAGTACCGCAGAAATACCTAAATTTGAAGAATTTTAACCGCGAAAAACACAAAAAGAAAACAACCGCCAATGGCGCAAAGGACGCTCGTTCGATAGGAAGTTGCGGACCTTCGGTCCGATTATACCGTCTGGTTTAATACCCAATTTCGTATGCTACGCATGGTAACAGCCGCAGGGTATTAAACCAGACTTTCGAATAAAGTGTGCGAAAGCACGTCTTTCCAATTAAGGCAGCACAGCGTAAGGCCCAATCAACAACCTCGCCCTAAAGCTCCCCCGCGAACCGGTTCTTAGGTATTACACCCGCGCATTCCAATAAAAATTTATGCGGTCGAGTAGTCATATAGAATTAGTAGGCTTAAAAAAGTCCGCCTTTCTATCTCTTCCAGCGATTCTTTATGGACCTATAGCTCTTCCTCGGTACCGCTCTGAATATTTTTTAGATAAAAATCCATCGCTGTAATCCGGACAGAAACGCTTTCATCGGTACTCTCTCCGCTTTTGCGGCTTTTAAGGACCGCCGAAAGGTTTTCAACAAGTTTTTTTCCGGATTTCATACCCAATTCACCAGCGGCAACTGCGTATCCATCCAGGGCTTCCATGACGCCAGGATCAGCATTACCAAACCCAGAGGAGGTAAGATTTGAAATAACCATTTCCAGTTTATCACGGAGCTCTTCTACCGTCATGACATGCTCCTATATTCGTTAGTTCAGGCTGGGATTATACTCACCTATAATTATTATACAGGCTTTTATTATCAGGTACAATCTATAAGCGGGAAATTTTTTACGAACTTTTATTAGATTTTTTGTAATATTTGATCCCCGTATACAATAACTTGCGGATTATTTGCTCAGCGTGTCTTGGGCACGCCTTCATGCAAATAATCCCGATCAATAGGCATGCTGTATTCTTCGAGTATTCGGAGTTTGCACGGTATAAATATTCATAAATATGAATATTTATACCGTTTTATGCGCGAAGCGCAACAAACTCCTAGTCCCAGGCCCCGTAGTGAACCCTGGAAGCATTAAAGCGGTCCGCCTTGGGTGCGGACTTGGCCGGATAGCCCAGGGCAATTACCGAGAAGGGCACAATATAGGAAGGGATGCCGAAACGGGAAGACAGAGCGTCAATCCGCGCTTTATCCGGGTACCAACCAAGCCATACCCCGCCCAGACCTTCTTCAACTATCTGAAGCAGTATATTTTCGGTGGCGGCTGCAAGGTCCTGTATCCACCAGGTATCCTCCGGCGCGGCGTTCCCCCCCAGGCTTAGGCTTAGGTTGGCGCAGGGGATAATCGCCGCGGCTGCTTCGGTACACATCTTGGCATAAGGGCTCATCTCCGCAATAGCGTCCAAGTCCTTGCGGGCGCTGATAACAACGAATTCCCAGGGCCGCCTGTTATGGGCCGAGGGGGCCTCAAAACCGGCTCTAAGCAGACGTTCAATTTTGTCCGGTTCCACAGATTTCGGCAGAAAACTCCGCACCGATCGGCGTTCAAAAATGGCTGACATAGCGTCTCCTTTTGCTTTATATTGGGATGCGTTTTAGCATCTTCTCTCTGGATTCAAGATAGCATCTGCCATATTCTATACCTCTTTTATTACAATATTAACCAGTTTATCCTGAACGCAGATGATCCGGTCTATCTTCCGCCCTTCAAGCCATTTCCGCATTCCTGGCAGACCCTGCGCCCTGCTTTCAATTTCCGCCTTATCCGTTCCTACAGGCACGCTGAACTTATCGCGTATCTTGCCGTTTACCTGTACAACAATAGTAACTTCGCTTTGCACACAGAGTTTTTCATCATACAAAGGCCAAGCGGTTTTAGAGACCGATTCAGCATGGCCGAGTTCCTGCCACAGTTCCTCCCCCAGATGCGGGGCATAGGGTGCAATCAGTTTGACCAGCGGTTCCCAAAGATCGCGGGGCAATTGATCAAGTTTGGCGAGTTCGTTGGAATAGATCATCATCTGACTTATAGCCGTGTTGAAGTTGAGCCCTGCGGTATCAGCGCTTACCTTTTTAATGGTTCTGTGCAGCGTGCGCAGCAATTCACCGTACTGAGGGTGCGGTTCACTATTCCCATCCCCCCCGTATATCGGCAGGTCGATGACCGGTTTTTCCCCCAGCGCCCATATCCTTTCCAGGAAACGAGATACGCCGACAAGTCCCGCAGTAAGCCAGGGCTTAGTTACTTCGAGGGGCCCCATAAACATCTCGTAGACCCGCATGGAATCGGCGCCGTATTGATGGATTATATCATCGGGGTTTATGACATTGCCGCGGCTCTTGCTCATCTTCTGGTTGTCTTCGCCCAGGATCATGCCCTGATTGACGAGTTTTTGGAAAGGTTCGTTCGTGTTGACAAGTCCGAGATCGTAGAGCACCTTATGCCAAAAGCGGCTGTAGAGAAGGTGGAGCACTGCATGTTCAACACCGCCTACATAGAGGTCCACCGGCGCCCAGTAGTCGATCTGGGGTCTGCCGGCAAAGGCCGTATCGTTACGCGGATCAAGGTAGCGCAGGTAGTACCAACAGGAACCCGCCCACTGAGGCATAGTATTGGTCTCACGTTTGGCAGGGCCGCCGCAGCACGGGCAGGTAGTGTTCACCCAGCTATCTATAAGGGAAAGGGGCGATTCCCCTGTGCCCGTAGGCACATAGGACTCTACATCGGGCAGCCGCAGGGGCAGATCGCTTTCTGGCAGGGGTGTTATCCCGCATTTTTCGCAGTGTACAACCGGAATAGGCTCGCCCCAGTAACGCTGGCGGCTGAAAATCCAGTCCCGCAGTTTGTAGTTTACCGCCCTCTTCCCTATGCCCTTCTTTTCAAGCTGTTCGGTGATCCGCTTTTTTACCTCTGCCGTGGGAAGTCCGTCAAATTCACCCGAATTCACAGCCCAACCCTCCGCAATGGTACACTCAAGAACATCTTCGGTGTTTCTGTTAAGGGAATCCTTCGAATTCTCCGCCAATTTTGAAGGGGGCGAAGGGGAAACCACCTGGATTATCGGCAGCTTGAAGGTTTTGGCAAATTCCCAGTCGCGCTCGTCGTGAGCGGGGACCGCCATAATAGCTCCTGTGCCGTAAGATATAAGTACATAGTCGGCTATCCAGATAGGTATTTTTTCCCCGTTGACCGGGTTGACAGCATAAGCGCCGGAAAAGACGCCGGTTTTAGCCTTGGCAAGATCCGTCCGCTCCAGGTCGCTCTTCTTGGCGGTTGCGTCCAGATAGGTTTCCACCGCGGCCTTCTGTTCCGCCGTTGTGATCTTTCCTACCAGGGGATGTTCCGGCGCAAGAACCATGTAGGTTGCGCCGAAAAGGGTATCGGGCCGTGTCGTGTAGATTTCTATGAAAAGGTCTTGGGCTTTTTCATTTGGCAGCCCCCCCCCCAGCGGCGATACACCCTCTAAACCGTCTGTATCAATAGTGAATATAACATTGGCCCCCTCCGACCTGCCTATCCAGTTACGCTGCATAAGCTTAACCGGTTCCGGCCAATCAAGGCCGTCCAGGTCTTCCAGCAGACGCTCCGCATAGGCCGTGATCTTCAGTATCCATTGACGTATACGCTTGCGTGTAACCTTTGTTCCGCAACGTTCGCAGAGTCCGTCCTTTACCTCTTCATTGGCAAGGCCGGTCTTGCATGACGGGCAGAAGTTGATAGGGCTTTCCGCCTCGTATGCCAAACCCTTTTCAAAGAGCTTGAGAAATATCCACTGGGTCCACCTGTAGTACTCTTCGCTGGAAGTATCCACCTCACGATCCCAGTCGTAGGAAAAACCCAACGATTTAATTTGGGATCGGAATTTATTGATATTTGCCGCGGTGGTTACTGCCGGATGGGTTCCGGTCTTGATGGCATAGTTTTCGGCAGGCAGGCCAAAGGCATCAAAGCCCATAGGATGAAGCACATTAAAGCCGTTCATGCGGAGGTAGCGGCAATAGATATCGGTGGCGGTATACCCTTCGGGGTGCCCCACATGAAGGCCCTGTGCCGATGGATAGGGGAACATATCCAACACATAACGGCGTTTTTCTTTTGGTATAGCAGGGTCCTCAATCGCCTTAAAGGTTTTATGCTCCTCCCAATAACGCTGCCACTTCTTTTCAATTTCCTCAAACGGATACTTCGCCATGATCTGCCGCTCCTTGCCTGTTCATTTTTTCTATATTACACAGCTTTACCCGTTCTATGCAAGGAGGCGCGTTGGCTCACGCACAATATAACCCAGGAAAGGCATAGGAGCCTATAGGACTTTGGGAGTTTGCAAGGAAATATGGCGGGGAAAATTGCTTTTACCGCACATTTTTAAGGGTCGGCAATGACGCAGAGGTATCTGACACCGTTACGGCAATGCGAATGAAAGCGGGGTTGTTTAATGTATCCCGTATTGCCGTGCTAACCGTACATTCCGTCTAATAGCCGCCGGTCCCAGCCAAGAAAGGCCCATCGCAGTGCCTTTAAAGCGGGCCTTCAGTGCATCATCACTTAAACAGAGCAATTCCTCAATTTCATAGTACTCAGGCAGAGAACCTTCATCTGTTTGAATACCTTGAATGGGGCGCATGTTCTGTATGCAGGCATCCTGACAGGCCGTACAGCCGTACAGCCGATTGCCCCATTTTTCAGCTACCTCATCCGGCACCCTGTCCCCGTTGCCCGATGCATACCACTGGATACACAACTCCGTATCGAGAGTACCGCCCCGCAAAGCGCCGGTTGGACAGGATAGGGCGCAAGGAGGGGCCTCTGGGGAACATCTTTTGCAGGGCGAAAAAGCTTCAGGCATATCCGTTTCTAGACTAAAAGGCAGGGTTAATGCCGCAAGGATCACTAGGGAGCCGGCTTCCCTGGTGATGATAAGACTGTTTCGGCCTAGACTGCCCAGACCGCAGGCAATGGCCGGGGGCTTTTCAGGTATCGGCGAATTACAGAGTATTCGGTAATCAGATTTCTTACCTTCATATTGGCAGCGCAATTTTAAGGCAATTTTCTGTAGTCTCTTAACCGCTTCACAGTAATAATTGCGCTGTGCAAAGGGAGCAATAAAAACCTTCCCGCTGGTATCCTGCCTATCCTTACCCAAACAGTTCCCATAGGGCAGGGCCGCAAATACCAGTGCGGGGGAACCCTGCCGGTAATTCTTTGGTATTACCGCATCGTATCTGTCAGATTTGAAGAATTGTTCAGGCTCAAAAGGTGCAAGGAACCTTACCCTCACAAAACCCTCATCCAAAACCATCCTTCGTATAGTTTCTTTTAATTCCCGCATGATCTACCGTATATTTCTATCATAAAATAAAAGAACTTTAAACCCAATGACAATACAGGAAAACTTCCAGGTCTTACTCTCTTGAAACAAAACTGGAATTTGGATAAAGTAGGGATGAATTGGAACATTGAAAAACTTCCCTGCTATTCGGTGCTGTATGATAATTCCACCTTTACTACAGGTTTCTGGTTTTTCAACAGGTTCATCTTTTACCCAAGGAATAGACCTTTAGGTATATTCAATCTTTGTTACAGAAGGAGTTTTTCATGCCGTCAAAACCAAGTCCAGGAGCGCGGATAAGTGAATTATGCAAAACTTATTCTATTTCCCGTGAAACTCTGGCCGAAAGAAGCGGGGTAAGTATTGATCTAATAAGGCGGATCGAAGAAGGGCATATTCCCGATTTGGCGCCGCTTATTAAAATATCGCGCGGCCTGGGGGTTCGGCTTGGTACGCTATTGGATGATCATGAAGAACTGGGGCCTGTCGTATCGCGGGCGGGTGAAGCATCAGAGGAATTTACTACCGGTATTCCCCAGGATTCGTCTTCGCCGGATAAAGCGGGGGGGCGAGGTCTGCATTTCAGAGCCTTGGCTGCTGATAAGGGGAGCCGTCACATAGAACCGTTCATTGTGGATGTAGAAGCGGATGCGGAACAGAAAAAATCCACCCATGAAGGTGAGGAATTCATCTATGTACTTTCGGGACAATTGATCATTGAATACGGTAAGGATACCTATGCCTTAAACACAGGGGATTCCATCTTCTACGATTCGATAATACCCCACAGTGTTCTGGCGGGCGGCGGCTTGCCGGCAAAGATCGTAGCGGTACTCTATACACCGGTGTAATATGATTTTAAGAAGCCTATCTATAATAATGTGTCCACCTTGTTATAGATAGACTCTCATTAGTAAGAGGATACAATGAAATTTTTAGAAACAACTCTTGGAGATTTACTGAGGGAGAATGCCCGGAAACAGCCGGATCATGATTTTCTTGTTTATGCGGATCGGGACCTGCGTTTTACCTATGCTCAATTTGACAAACGTGTGGATGAACTTGCTAAAGGGCTTCTGGCTTCGGGTTTAAAAAAAGGGGATCATGTTGGTATTTGGGCTACTAATGTACCGGATTGGAATACATTGCTCTTTGCGACCGCACGGGTAGGAATGGTCTTTGTTACCATCAATACCGGTTACAAACTGCATGAGCTTGAATATCTGCTCAAGCAGTCTGATCTTGATTGTCTTTTCATTACCGATGGATGGCGGGATTCCGACTATGTGTCTATGGTCTACGAACTTATACCGGAACTCAAGATATGCCCCCGCGGTCATCTCAACTCCGCAAAATTCCCTTACCTCAGAAGTGTAGTCTATGTAGGCCCGCAGAAACACCGCGGCATGTACTCTATGAATGAAATATTCCTTTTGGGCCAGCATACCGGCGACACTGAACTTTGTCAAATCGAAGCCTCTATTGATACCGACGATGTAGTGAACATGCAGTATACGAGCGGCACCACGGGCTTCCCCAAAGGGGTCATGCTGACCCACCGGAATATCCTTAACAACGGCCTGGGGATTGGGGATAACCAGCGTTTTACCGAAAAGGATATTGTCTGCCTTCCGGTGCCCCTCTTCCACTGCTTCGGTCTGGTACTGGGGATGATGGCCGTCCTTACCCATAGCTCCACAGCGGCTATGCTGGAATGGTTCGATCCCCTCCTGGTTTTGGCAACTATCCAGAAAGAAAAATGCACCGCTGTCTACGGGGTTCCTACCATGTTCATTGCGGAGCTCAATCATCCTATGTTCAAGATATTTGACCTTTCGAGTCTGCGTACCGGCATTATGGCGGGTTCTCCCTGCCCCATCGAAACCATGCGCCAGGTTATCGATCTTATGCACATGACCGAGATAACTATCTGCTACGGCCTTACCGAATCCTCCCCAGTGATGACCCAGACCCGCTTCGACGATACCCTTGACGTGAAGGTAGAAACTGTAGGCCGCGCTTTGCCCGGTGTAGAAGTTACTATACGCAACCCTGAAACCGGCGAAGAATGTCCGACAGGAGTTCATGGGGAATTCTGCTGTCGAGGCTACAATACCATGAAGGGTTACTACAAGATGCCTGAAGAAACAGCCAAGTGCATTGACGAAAACGGCTGGCTCCATTCAGGCGATCTGGGAATTAAAGGAGAAGACGGCAATTTTCGGGTTACCGGCCGTATTAAGGACATGATCATCAGAGGGGGAGAAAATGTCTACCCCAAGGAAATCGAAGACTTTCTCTACTCCATGCCGGGAATCAAAGATGTACAGGTGGTAGGAATTGCCAGTAAAAAGTACGGCGAGGAAGTGGGGGCCTTCATAATTCTTCACCCCGAGGTTAAAACGAGCGAGGAAGATGTCAAAGATTACTGCCGCGGACAGATCAGCCGTTTCAAGATACCCAAGTATGTCTTCTTTGTAGATTCTTACCCGCTTACCTCCAGCGGGAAGATACAGAAGTACCTGCTTCGTGAAATGGGTTCAAAAAAAGTGCAGGAATTGGGAATCGCAACCTAAAAACGAACAGGACGGGGGATAAATTCAGGAAGAGCGGCAAACCCGCCTATTTTCTGCTCTTCCTTATGAACCTTCGGCAAGTTTTCTGAATAATTATTCTGCGAAGGTAGGGGCCCTATCGATCAACATTTTCACTGCTATCTTTATACTTAGCCTGAAATTTTTCGTAATAGAACTGTATATGCTCCTTCCCCCAGTGCCAAATATCGTTGACAATGGGCAGAATACTCTGCCCCATGTCGGTAAGAAAGTATTCTACTTTGGGGGGTACTACTGGATACACCACGCGGGAGACGATGCCGTCCTGCTCAAGATCCCGTAACTGCTTGGTCAGAATACGGTTGCTGATTCCAGGAAAGAGCTTAAACAATTCGCCGTACCGGTGCGGACCTTCATTACCTAAATGCCAGATGATAACAACCTTGT
Organism: Treponema sp.; assembly: GCA_031274035.1. Taxonomy (GTDB): domain Bacteria; phylum Spirochaetota; class Spirochaetia; order Treponematales; family Breznakiellaceae; genus JAISNI01. The sequence goes on from JAISQR010000382.1 coordinate 11,393, forward strand.
ATTTTCCGCTGATAATCGACATAGTTAATTCTTTTTCGCAGGTAAATTCATTATTCTTAAACTTGCGTTCAATTTCGGATCTCAATTGAATAGGCACGAGTATTCTCCTTGGCACACAGTCTTAGGACCAGCATTTTTACTTTTAAGAAATTTAACCGCTAAAAACGCGAAAAAGGAAAACGCGATACTTTCAAGTACCGCGAAAATACCCAAATTTGAAGAAATTTAACCGCAAAGCGCCATCAGA
>JAISQR010000424.1 GCA_031274035.1 Treponema sp.
CGGCGCTATGGTTCTTGTTTCCATGGTTTCCCTCACAAAAAATCAACGTTGCTTTATCATAGCATATATCGGGCCAGTTTTATAGCCAATTCAAGAATTTTTAATGCGCTCGCCCTGGACGGCGCCCTCTTCCCTCTTCCCCTTTCACCTATTATAATAAAAGAATGGATAGGATTTTTGCGGAAAGCAATACAGCCCCGGATCCCCGGATGCTGGGCGAGCCGGAGGCCGGTTTAAAACCCTATGCTGATCTCCTGGAAGCCGCACGCGGGGAACTGGCCAAACGTGTCGTGGGTCAGCGTGAGATGATAGACGGTCTGCTTATGGTACTAATTGCCGGCGGACATATACTTATAGAGGGAACCCCAGGTCTTGCCAAGACCCTGGCGGTCAAGAGTCTTGCCGAAATCACCGGCCTTACGTTCAAGCGTATACAGTTTACCCCCGATCTGCTCCCTGCCGATCTGACCGGCACGCTGATATGGCAGCAGGCCGCCGGAACCTTCAGCGTCCGGCGGGGGCCGGTTTTCGCCAATGTGATCCTTGCCGACGAGATTAACCGCGCTCCTGCCAAGGTACAGTCCAGCCTGCTTGAAGCTATGGAGGAGCGCCAAGTTACCATAGGCGAGGCTAGTTATCCCCTGCCGGAACCCTTCTTCGTCCTTGCCACGCAGAATTCCATCGAACACGAGGGAACCTATCCCCTGCCGGATGCGGAACTGGACCGTTTCCTCTTCAAATTGCTCCTGCGCTATCCCCAGCCCGATGAAGAACTGGCTATACTTGCATTGACCGCTCCTTTTCCGGGTTACGGAGGGGAGGCTAAACTGCCGCCCCTACAGCCTGTCCTTAACCTCCAAGTTCTGTATACCCTCCGCAGAATTGCCGAGCGCATCCATATAGATCAGCAGATCGCCCGTTATATAGTTTCCCTGGTCAGCGCCACCCGTCCGGATGCGGGCAAAAACAGCCGGGAAGGTCTCTACCGTTATATCTTTGCAGGGGCTTCACCGAGGGCGTCAATCGCTCTGTACCGTTGTTCCCGTATACAGGCCCTTTTCATGGGGCGTTCATTCGTGTTGCCCGAAGATGTCAAGGCCGTTGCCCTGCCGGTTTTGCGGCACCGGATCGGTCTTTCCTACGAGGCCGAAGCCGACGGTATTGATACGGATTCGGTCATTTCGAGGATACTCTCCCTGGTTCCTCTGCCCTGATAAAACCCTATGGAAAGATATGAACTTTTACGGAAAATCAGCACCTTCCCCCTCGTTTCGGCAGGTCTGGCCCAGGATATACTTGCGGGAAATTTTATTTCGGCGTTTAAAGGCGAGGGGATAGAGTTTAATGAGGTAAGGCGCTATGAAAGCGGTGATGATGTTCATTCTATAGATTGGAACGTCAGCGCCCGTTTTGGGACTCCCTTTGTAAAGCTCTACCGTGAAGAGCGGGAACTGAGCGCCGCCATAGTTCTGGATTGCTCCGCTTCTATGCGGAGTTCAGCCGGGGCGGGCTTTTTCCGCGGAGAAGAGCTTATCCGTCCCTGCGATCAGGGCATATTGGCGGCGGCTCTTCTGGCTTTTTCCGCGGAAAAAGCGGGGCAGCGCGTATGCGGTGTATTTTTTGATCATACTATTACCAGGCTCTTCCCGCTGCACAGGGGAAGGGCTCATATTCTGGCGATAATTAACGCCGCCATGAACCAGTGCGGCGGAGGGCTGTCCGAAAGACCGGCGGCAGGGCTGAGGCAGGGCAAAAAAAAACAGACGGTAAAGGAAACAGAATCCGCCCTGGGAAGCAATCTGGGCGCGGCCCTTTCCGGTCTAAAACAGGTACTAAAAAAACGCAGCCTTGTCGTTGTCATTTCCGATTTTCTGTGCATAAAATGGGAACAGGAATTGGCGGAACTTGCCCGGCAGCATGATGTCATTGCTCTCCGTATTATGAGCCCCCTGGACAGCAAAATACCCGGTAACGGCCTCCTCCGCTTGGAGGACCGTGAGACCGGCCTGCGTATGCACATAAACGCGGGATCAGAATCATTCCGGCAGGCGTGGTCGCGATGGCATGAAGAACGAGCGCTCCTTTGGGAATCGATCTGCCGTCATTCCGGCGCGTCCTCCCTTACACTCTCTACTACGGATGACGCTGTTGCCGTACTTAAACATTTCTTCGGCGGAAGGCGGCGGCGTGAAGGCGGCCTCCGATGAAAAAACCATGCATGTTTATCAGATTAAACCGGAAAGATGTTTGTTGCTCTCTTTCCGGGGTAAAAAAATTGCGGCTAAAGCCGTTTCTAAAAAATTTGGCTTTTATCTGCCCCCTGCTGCTGCTTTCCTGCCTATGGTTTTTCCTGGCAGGAACGGCCGCCGCGCAGGAGGCAGATACGGACGCTTTCCCTGACACCGCGGTTTCCGTTGAATACGGCGGACCCGCGGAGTCTGACGATTCTACAGAGGACAGCGCGAAAATTATGGGCAAGTTAAGCTACCTGTCGGAAGAATTATCCTTTACGGTGGATATCCGCCAGGCATATCTTGTACCTCAGACCGTTTATGTTGGGGATACGGGCCGCCTGACGCTTCACCTGGAAGCCTATTCCGGCATGTTCCCCTTTATCCAGGAAAAAACCTCCGTTCTTCCCCATAGTAAAGCTCTTGTTGTCAGCCGTATAGAGATGAGAAAGTATGAGGATTTAAGGGAGCCGCGGAAAAATTATTTTCAACTTCTGATAGATTTTACCGCGTTCGAGCCGGGCAGCCAGAGCCTTCCCGCTTTTGACATCCCTGTTGAGGAACCTTATTCCGGCGTTTTCTATATTTCCGGCCTTTCCGTGAACATCGCTTCTATTCTGTCTTCTTCTTCAATGGAAATTTCAGGGCTTATCCCCCCGCTCTCCGTTCCGGGGACAAGTTTTCTGATCTACGGAACACTTGCCGTCATGGTTCTTGTATGTTTCTCCGTCATCTATTTCTTCTCCGGCAGGTACGGTTTTAGGAGGATCAGAGCCCGCTTGGAGCGGCGCCGTCTTATCCGCTCTATGGGAAAGACCATACGCCGCATCAGAGACGCAGGCCGGAAAAAAGCTCCCGAAGAGGGTCTGGGTTTAGCGGAACTCGCCCTGCTTTTCTCTTCTGAATTGCGGAAAACCCTAAGCTGTCTTTCCGCCCTGAACTGCCGCGCGTTGACTGCCGGAGAATTTCTTAGTATGGTAATTCCAGTTTCCAATTTTTACGGATTCCCATACGAAGAGGATGCCGCCCGGGACGGAACAGGGGCCGAAGAGCGGGACTCTCTAAGCCCGGACATCCCTCAGCAGACGGCGCCGGATTATGAAAGGGAAGATATGCTTTCGCCCTCATTTTTAGGCAAGCTTTTCAGACGCTGCGATATACTCAGGTTCAGCGGCAGAAGTATAGATACGGCGGAATTCCTGGCGATTCTGGATGAAGCAGAACTTTTTATCAACGCGCTGAACATAGCGGAGAAGAAACGGAACAGCCGCTTTAAAGATATGCTGCGGAAGGGAACTGTTTCCGTATATCCCGCCTTAAAGAATGAACGTGAAACCGCGCTTCCTGTAGGGGGCTTGGTATGAATTTCGGCTTTGAACGTCCGGTAATCCTTCTCTTGGGGATACTCACGGCGCCGGTTGCCGTCATACTTTCGCGGTACTACAGAGACATCTCCGGTATGGATGTACCCCTGGGGCCTCCGGGCGGGATTGCCTTTAAATCTCCGGTTAATCTTGATTTAATAGTAAATATATTCAGAGTCTTCAATATTGCGGGTATTGGACTGCTCTTTGCGGCCGCGGCGGGGCCTGTTTCCGTTTATACCTGGACTGTCTGGCTTGACCGCGGGGCCGATATTGTTTTTGTGCTTGACATCAGCCCCAGCATGGCGGCCCTTGATATGAACGGCCGCAGCCGTTTTGACGCGGCGCGGAACCTGATCCGCGATTTCAGTCTGAGCCGGCCTATGGATGCCATAGGGCTTGCCGTTTTGGGGAGCGACGCGGCAATGCTCCTGCCGCCGACTTTGGATAGAGACAGCCTTATCTCGCGGCTTGAAAAGCTCCGTATAGGGGAAATGGGGGACGGGAGCGCCCTGGGGATGGGGCTGGCCGCCGCCGCCCTGCACCTCAAGAATTCCGAGGCATCCCCGCGCGCCGTAGTGCTTATCACCGATGGAGAAAACAACGCAGGCTCCGTGCATCCCCATACGGCGGCGGCGGCGCTCCGCGGCCTGGGAGCTTCGCTGTGGATCATCGGTGTTGGAAGCAGCGGTGAAGTTCCTATCAATTATACAGACCCTTTTACCAACATACGCCGTACAGGAACCTTCGACTCCCGCTTCGACGCGGAGAGCCTGCGCAATTTAAGCGAAGCCGGCGGCGGCGTATACATAAGCGCCCCTTCGGGGGAAGCCCTTTCCGCCGCGTTCTCCCGTTTTGACGAAGCGGAAAAAACATCCCGTAGGTCCGCCTCTCAAAGCCGGCTTCAATCGCTGGCGCCGCCTCTGCTCTTTATCAGTTTGCTCATTATCGTCATCTCCCGCTTTATCCGTATGTATATTCTGGGGGCCTTGATTTAGTATGCGGGAGATTACAGACCTTGCAGGTTTTGACAGACCTGATTCTTTAAGATTGTTTTTTTTGCTTATCCCCCTTGTTCTGTTTAATTTGCTGCATTTTAGAATGTATCTTCCCCAGGGAAATTTCCGCGTCCGTTACTTTTTTTCTTCTTTTTTTTTCATCCTCTGCTGCTGCTGTCTTGTCCTTGCCCTTGCCTCTCCCCGCTGGGGCTATACTATACGCAGCGAGTACCGCCGCGGCGCCGATATAATCCTGGCCTTCGACCTTTCGCGGAGCATGAATGTCCGCGATCTAAAGCAGGATTCAGGGGAAAATCTTTCCCGTCTGGAAGCGGCTGTTTCTATGGCCGGAGAACTTACCGCCGCCCTTAGACAGAGAAGGCTGTTTCCTGGAATTACCGCGGAGCATAGCGCCGGATCATCCGAAATCCGGCTCGCCGTTGTCATAGGCAAGGGGAGAGGGATACTTGCTATCCCTCTGACCGCGGACATGGAAGCCCTGTCAAACTTCCTTTTAGGGCTTGACGCTTCCGCAATGGGCGGTACGGGTACAAACCTCGAAGCCCTGCTGGATGCCGCGCTCGACGCCTTTGACGAGACATTTCCCTCAAACCGGAGTATAATCCTCTTTTCCGACGGGGAGAGCTTGTCAGGTTCTCTGTCCGCGGCCGCGGAAAAAGCCCGGGGTAAAGGCGCCGCTATTAGCTGTATCGGTATGGGAAGTGAAGCCGGCGGTACTGTTCCCTTGGGAAATACCGGTTTGAGTGAAGCCTTTCTTATGGACGGCGGCGGCAGTCCGGTTATAAGCCGTCTTGAAAGGGACGCATTGCGCAATGCCGCGGAACAAAGCGGCGGCATTTACCTTGAAGGCAGTTCTCCCGCCTCAATTCAGGCGCTTGCCGGCTATGCCGGTTCCCTTGTGCCGGAAAACAGCGCGGACGGCGTAATCCTCCGGCGGGAACCAAAACCGCAGTCGCATATATTTACCATTGCGGCGCTCTTCTTTTTAGGCTTATCCTATGCGGCAAGGCTTGAAAAGAGGCGGATGCAGAGGGGGCGCCATGAAGATTAATCCGATTTTTCAGAGGCTTGCCCTTATTACCGGCGCAGAGACCCTGGAATTTTTTTCTCATATAAGAGTTATAGTTTGCGGTGTAGGCGGCGTAGGAAGCTGGTGCGCCGAAGCTCTGGTACGCTCGGGCATAGGCTCTGTTGATCTTGTCGATTCCGACACGATATGTATTACCAATGTCAACCGCCAGGTACAGGCGCGGTGCTGCTCGGTGGGCAGGGTGAAGGTTGACGAGCTTGCGGCGCGCCTCCACGAGATAAATCCGCAATGCCGTATAAGGGCCTACCCAAAGGTCTTTTCGCGGGAAACCGCCGGTATTTTTAATATAGAAGAATCCGATTATGTGATTGACGCTATTGACAGTCTAAGCTGTAAACTTGACCTTATAGAAACGGCGGCAAAGGCGGGGGTAACTCTTTTCTCTTCTATGGGAATGGCGCAGAAACTCGATCCTCTCAGGTTAAAAACCGCCGGTATCTGGGAAACCAGCGGCTGCCCGCTAGCGCGTTTGGTGCGTTCAGGGCTGCGCAGGCGCGGTTTTAACAGCAGCTTTCTGTGTGTGTACAGTGATGAGCGCCTTCCCCTGCATACGGAAATCGCCGTATCCTGCGGATCGGCGCAGTGCATGTGCCCTGTACGGAAAAATTCTGAGGACGGGTTTGGGGAATGGTGTTCTTCCAAAAAGGTGATCAACGGCAGCGCGGTAACGGTAACGGCGAGCGCGGGCATGATCCTGGCAAGCCTTGTCATCCGCGATCTGTGCGGGAAGACAGGAAAGATATATGGCTAACCGTTTTATACAGCGCGCTCCGGTAAGGGTGATTGTACAGAAACTTGCGGCAAAGGCAATACTGGAACGGGATCTTATCGGCGGCGGCGACCGTATTCTTATTGCCGTATCGGGCGGTAAGGATTCGACCCTTCTTGCCTGGGTCCTTTCCGTACTGCGGCCCGCGATCAAAAAAAATTATGAACTTGCGGCCCTTCATATTTCAAGCGACTTCTGTTCATGCTGTAAGAAGCCCATACTTAGAAGCCGCCTTGCGGAATGGAACATTCCCTTTACCGATCTTTTTGTCCCCGTTATAGGCCGCTTAAAGCAGGGAGAAAAGATGAATTGCTACTGGTGTTCAACCCAGAGGCGTACCGAACTTTTAAAATATGCGGTAGAAAATAATTTTAACAAAATAGCGCTGGGCCATCATCTTGACGACATTATCGAAACCTTCTTTATGAACATGACCGGCAAGGGTGAACTTTCCGCTATGCCAATACTGCTCCGCTACCGAAAATATCCGGTAAGCCTTATCCGGCCCCTGGCCTATATTGAGGAAAGGCAGATAACAGCCTGTGCCGAAGAGATGGAAATACTTAAAGCTGCCTGTACATGCCCCTACGGCCTTAACTCTAAACGCCGTGATATACGCAAGCGTATTGCAGACTTTACCGGCAATTCCGGCACGGTAAAACGGCGTATACTTAAAAGCCTTTCCTCCGGCGTGCGGGATATGCTTATCGAATGAGTCTTCTGTTGCCGGATTCCGGTAGAAAATTTTTTCTTGTCATTTAGTATAAGCATAGTGGGGCTTTCCCGAAAACTGAAGTTTAGGCAAAGCCCCACAAAATCTTAGTTTCCTTTTCTCCTATCTCCTATTATCTGTTTATTGTTAGCTCCTTGTTGCAGCGCACCCAATGTTCCGCCTTGCCCGGTTCCGCAATATTAAGCAATTCGGGGGCCTGTCTATCGCAGACCCGCGTGTGGGAAGGGCAGCGGTCCCCAAAACGGCAGGGAAGCGCTTCCACTGAAAGGAGAGAGGGCGCTTCGCCCTTATCCGGCCCTCCGCGGGGAACGAACAAGGCGTCCGAAACGGCTGTGCTGCCGGGTTTTTCCTCCGTACCGCCTTCAGCCATCTTAGAATCTTGTCCGCTCATTTTTGGTATACTATCAAGCAGAAAACGGGTGTAGGGATGCGCCGGCATGGCGTAGAGATCCTCGGCGCCGCTTAGTTCTACAATCTGCCCCTTATACATGACGGCTATACGGGAACAGAGGTAGTAGACCACATTGAGGTTGTGCGAGATAAAGAGCATGGCAAGACCCAAATTATGGTGGAGTTCGCGGAAAAGATTGAGTATCTGCGCGGCCGCCGAAACATCAAGAGAACTGACCGCTTCGTCGGCTATGATAAGACGCGGCCTTAACATAAGCGCAGACCCTATCGCGATCCGCTGCTTCTGTCCGCCTGAAAGCTCGCTAATCCGGCGGCTTTTATAGGATGGGTCCAGACCGACAAGGGCAAGGGTCTGGTCAACCATTCCGGCCCGTTCCTTTGCCGAACCTGCACGGTGTATGATGAGAGGCTCTTCCAGAATAGCCCCTATATGCCGTACAGGATTAAGCGATTCCGCGGGGTCCTGAAATACCGCCTGTACCATTCCGGCCATCTTCAGCCGTTCCTGCCGCGGCATCCTCCCCCCCCTCTGCCGCAGGGCGCCTATACGGATCCCGCCCGTAAAATCGATAAGGCCCAGCACAGCCCTCCCCAAAGTCGTCTTGCCGCAGCCCGATTCTCCGACCAGTCCGAAAAGCTCGGCGCCGCCTATTTCAAGGTTGATATGGTCAAGGACAGCCTTCCTTTCTCTCCTGCCGAACAAACCAAGAGGCCGCATTGTATACGCATTGGAAACATCCCTTATTTCCAAAAGACTCTGAACCGCTTTATCCAGAATGATTGCTCCTCTTATCAATCCAGCCTCTCTCATCCCTCCTCAGAGGGCTCACATTGGGAAGGCCGCAATAGACCCCGTGATTCTCGTTGAGCTGTTTCTTTTCGGGAAAGACCGTGTAACAGCTTTCATGGGACAGGGTGCAGCGCGGGGCAAAGGGACAGCCCGGTATATTCTCTTCAATGGACGGTACTCTTCCGGGAATATTCATCAGGACTTTGCCCTTGTGTTCACGGCCCGGAATCGAGAACAGAAGCCCGCGGGTATACTCGTGGGCAGGACGGCTAAAGACCTCTTCTACACTTCCCTCTTCTACGATTTTTCCCGCATACATGATGAGAATACGGCTGCAAAGCCGGCTTATCAGGGCCAGGTCGTGGGAGATAAAGAGAATGGAAGTACCCAACTCGCGGTTAATGTTCTTCATCAGGCTGACGATCTGAGCCTGTGTCGTTACATCAAGGGCTGTAGTGGGTTCATCGGCGATGAGGAGGGCGGGACGGCAGATGACGGAAAGCGCTATCATCACACGCTGGCGCATGCCGCCGGATAATTCATGGGGATAAGCCCTGTAGATACGCTCCGCATCGGCAAGACCGGTTTTTTTCATTATATCAAGGGTCTTTTCCCGGCAGAGGGCGGAAAAATCCCCGCGGCTATAGCTCCCCCGCCGATAGGCTTGGGCCTTAGAACCCTCCGCGGCCGCCCCCCGGTGCAGTTCCAGAACCTCGCTTATCTGTCTGCCGGTTTGTATAAGCGGGTTAAGAGAGGTCAGGGGCTCTTGGAAGATCATGGAAAGGGATTGCCCCCGTATACGGCAGAGTTCCTTTTCGGCTAGAGATCCCAGATCGCTCCCCTGAAAGATGATTTCTCCTCCGGCAATCTCGACGCCCCGGGGAAGCAGCCGCGGAATTGCAAGGGCGCCCAGGGTTTTACCGCAGCCGGATTCCCCTGCTATGCCGATTATCTCGCCGCATGAGATGCCGTAGCTGATCCCCCGAACCGCATAGAGGCGGTTCCGGCCCTGCCTTACCGCAACGGAGAGATTCCTCACTTCCAGAAGCTTTGCCATCAGCAGTACCTCCGGCGTATGCCTTCACCCAGGAAGTGAAAACTGATAACGGTTATCATGATCATAAAGCCGGGACCTATGGCGCACCAGGGCGCGGCAAAGAGAAAGTTCTGCGATTCCGAGAGCATACGGCCCCAACTTGGGATAGGCGGCGGTATACCCAGGCCCAGGTAACTCATGGTCGCTTCGGCAAGGATAGCGTTGGAAAGACCGATAACGGTTGCGGAAAGCAGGCTGGGCGCAAGATTCGGCAGTATCTGCACAAAGATAATGCGGAGGGGGGAACTTCCCATGACGCGGGCGGCCAGGACAAAGTCCCGCGTTTTATACTGGAGCATACCGCTGCGCATAATACGGACATAGCTGGGGAGAAAGAGGACAAAAAGGGCGCATACAAGGGTGAACCGGCTTGAATCCATAAGGGATACCATTACCAGCGCCAAGAGTATCCCCGGAAAGGAACTGAGGGCGTCCATGAGCCGCATGACAATCTCATCGGCTATGCCGCCCGCATAGCCTGATATAAGGCCCAGGGAGGAACCGGCCGCCGCGCTCAAGGCTACGGTGGAAAGGGCCGTCAGGATAGTGTACTTACAGCCCGCCATAATACGGGAAAATACATCCCTGCCGAAATTGTCCGTTCCCATAAGATGGGCTTTCTGCGGGGGAAGGAAACGCTCTCTGCTTAACATTTCGTTGTAATCGTAAGGCGTCCAGAAATGGCTTACCACCGCCATCCCCGCTATAAGGACGGCAAGAATTGCGCCGCATATAAGATCAATATTCCATCCAGGCTTTATCATTCAACCGTATTTTTCTTGAGATCCGTAATACAAAAATAGAACAACCGGACAACAGAGAGCTTTTCTATAATTCCAGTTTAACAATTATAATACGCTATTTTCAATCATGTTTCAAGTGATCGCGTTGCCTCATCGAAATTCTAACCCTACGGGGGTCATGCCTCATCGTAAAAATCTAACCCAAAACTAAAACGGCCGTCCGCCATACTAGGAGCCTGTTGCGCTCTTTGCATACAATCAACCGGCGGGGGAGCGGGGACGAAGCGGACCTTTGGTCCGAAATACCCGCCTGCAATGATGCTGGAACTGTTGGTGTGTTGTTACATAACCGGGATATTTAGCTCCCGGCGGATACATCAGGCGGCCTATACGGATGTAGCGGTGAGATACATCTGCGGAGGAAGCGCACCCGGAGTTCAGCGTGATATGCGCGTTCAGACGTGAAAACAGGCAGGTATTCGAAGAAGCGTTTATAAAGATACTGAGGATAGCGCTAGAGACGGGGCGTTTGAAGAAGCTGGGGAACATCAGTGTAGACTGGACGAAGATAAAGGCGAACGCGAGTAAACATAAAGCGGTGAGTTATGAGTATGCGAAGAAGCAGTTGGAAGTGCTTGAGTGGGAAGTGAAGGAACTGATGGAGAAGGCGGAGGAAGCGGACAGCAAGCCGTTTGAGGAAGGGATGACGATACCGGAGGAGATAGGGAGAAGGAAGGAAGGGACGGCAGGCGAAGCTGGCGGAACGGGATGCAAATATGGGGAAGCACTTTGGCCTGCCCCCGGAAACTTATACCGTTTCTTTACTGAAGTCCCACAGGCTCCTGGTAATAAACCGCTATGCTCCGGGCAAGGTCGATGCAAAAATCTACTACCGCAAAATCAAGGGGGGTACTGTTAAGAATTCTGGCCCCCGGCATGTCCGCCGCTACGGTTCCGTCCAAATCCAGGGCAAGGGCCTTTATGGATGCGGGTTCAATAGAAAGATTCATGATTCGGATTATATTCAAAAGAAAGACGTTCGCATAGCCTTCGCGGCCTTTGGGGAAGTTCCGGAAAGATTCTTTAAAATTTTTCTTGACAGATACAAAATAGCATATGATAATGAGCTGTATAATAGGTATACAGTTATAACGGTATCGGAGGCACGGCGCGTTCTTTTATGGATAAAATTGATTACACCGTGAGCAAAACGAATTTATACGAACAAATCGCCGAAACCTTGGAACAGGCCATCGTAGGGGCGGAAATAAAAGCCGAAAAACTTCCCTCGGAGCAGGAACTTGCAAAAAGATTCAAGGTGAGCAGGACTGTTATCCGGGAGGCCCTGAAGGTTCTAAAGGAACGGGGGCTGATACGGTCTAGGAACGGAGAAGGTTCCTATATCTCAAAGCCCAATATCGACACCATTTCCAGCGCCATAAACCGCATCGTGCAAATGGACAATATAAGCAACGATCATCTTCACGATATGCGCCTGATCCTGGAGACTGCCGGCGCCGGGCTTGCGGCGCTTCACGCCGGGCCTGAAGACATAGCCCATTTGCAATATACCGTAGATCAGATGTCGGTTCAGCCGCTGTCCACGGAACAGCGGCTGCGTTTTGATTCAGAATTCCATATAACCATTGCCCGTGCGAGCGGCAATAAACTTTTGGAAATGTTTGTTGAGGTTATGACCCTTTTGCTCGGGGATTATATGATCAAGGGTTTCCCCGGGCCGGCGTCAATGCGGCAGGTAATAAACCACCACGAGAAAATTTTTGAGGCTATTAAGAACGGAAATCCCGAAGACGCGGAAGAAGCGATCCGCTGCCATCTGGCTGCTGCTCTGGAAAATATCAAAAAATATGAAAAAAAAGACAGGAAGGGAAGCGAAAAAAACAAGTCTTTGTTGGCGGAAAGGCGCCTTTAAGAATATCGTTTTTATGGAGGAGATTTGTATGAAAAGATTAATGTTTCTCTTATGCGTGACAGTTCTGTCTGTGTCCGTTGTCTTCGCAAGAGGCGGAGGGGAACAGCAGAAGATCGTATTACGGTGGGGGTCGGTGCACGCTGAATCAACGATTACAACCCAGATGATGAGAAGGATTATCGCGGAAGTCAATTCCCAGACCGGGGGCCGTGTTGAAATTCAGGGGTTCCCGAACAGCACCCTTGGCGGTTCCCGTGATCTGGTTGAGGGCGTTCAGGCGGGGATTGTTGAGATGATATCCGAAGGGCCGGCCCAGTTCGGAAGCTGGATTCCCATGGCCACCATAGCGGAAGCTCCCTATATTTACCGGGATGTGGCCCACATGAACAAGGCCCTGAACGGCCCCTTCGGCGACAGGATTAACGAAGAGTTCCTCAAGAAAAACGTCCGCCTCCTGGGGGGCTTCTATTACGGAACCCGTCAGCTTAC
>JAISQR010000425.1 GCA_031274035.1 Treponema sp.
ATTTTCCAAGAATATCCCTGCTATAGGAATACGCTAAATATTTCACGGTTGAACCATGATTAGGGTCTAATTCGTAGGCTTTAGTCAGGGCCTCTATGGCTTTATCATATTGACCATTCTGATAATACCCATTAACCCCAAGAACGAAATAGTTCAATCTGAAATTTGGATTAAGTTCCACCGCTTTTTTGAAATCAGTGATTGCACGGTTTAACAGTTCGGTGCGGCGGGGCTTTCCTTCTTCTGTAAAGCCGTAGTTTGATAGGGCTATTCCACGATTTCTATAGAATTCGGATTTTTTTGAATCCAGACGTATACTTTTATCGTAGTTGTCAATGGCTTCTTTATATTGTTCCTTTTGGTTTAGAATATATGCGGCACCATAATAGACCTCGGCGTTCTTTTGACTTAACGAAATTGCTTTTTCCAAATCAGGGAAGGCGGAATCATAATCAGAATCCGGCCGGTAAAAATAAGACAGACCCCTATAAGAAAACGCCCGCACGTTATTTTGATTCAACTCAATCGCCTTTGCACAGTTTTCGATGGCAGAATCATAATCTTCGATTCTATAAAACGCCTCTCCCAGCATTGCAAGGGCATTATCGTCCGACGGATTCGTTGCCGCCTTTGCGGCGTATTCTTCTATCCGCCGATTCCAGTCCACTTCTTTTTCCTGACAGCTCACCAGAAAGAGCATTGGCAGGCTCAACATAACACTCAAAACAAACATCGTCCGATGCATTTTTTATCCTCCTGTATTTTATCTCATATAATACGCAATGTTGCGCATGTCGCAACCGTGCGGACCGTTCCGGTCCGCCTGTATGTCAACCACGATGCGGCCGTCTTGCCCCGGATAAATCCGCGAACCCCCTGCTAGTTATTCGGTAGCCGGGTAAACTCCACGCCTTCAAAAGTAATTTTTTTGGATGATTCATCATAGGGAAAAGTCATTGTATCATCATCCTCATACCCGTCCCCGTTAGGAATTACCACATAGATGTTACGATTCATATAGGCATATATGCCTTTAACATTAATGCGTCCTGCATGATAATAGAATCCGGTCCCTGTAAAATTGTTCCCACTGAAAGTCAAAGTCAGCTTATCATCTTCATCAGAAACCCATGTCCCTTCAATTGCGGGTTTTTTAGAGATCGTAACCTTTTTTGCAACACTCCTGCCGGTGTCCGGCAATTTGGTAAACTCCAACCCGGCAGCATTAAGAGATAATTTTTGGGATGATTCATCATAGTAAAAAATTGCTCCTCCATCCTCATCCCCGTCCTCATCAAAAGCTATCGCGAAGATGTAACCATTCGCATAGACATATACGCCCGTTCCTTCATCGCCATCGGAGTTTGTCATTGTGAAACTACCACCACTGAAAGTCAGCTTATCATCTTCATCAGAAACCCATGTCCCTTCAAAGGGCTCTTTCTTGTTTCCGGTACAGCCACCGGCAATACCGGAGACAAAGAATACCAGTATGAACAACAACACATTTCCCGTACGCTTTTTCATTTGATTATCACTCCTTTTTATACGCAATACTGTACGCATCACAGCCGTGTGGACCGTTCCGGTCCGCTCTTATAGTAACCGCGACGCGGTTGTTTCCTCAAACATTATCACTTTCCGGACGAAGCCGGAGTGCCCTTATCGCTGCCGGAATACATTTTCGCCGTCTCCATCGCCCGCCGTGTTGCCCGTTACAGAACCGCCCTGGGCGTTGTAGGTTCCCCCGGCTTCGACATACACCCCGCCGCCGACAAATTCCGCTTCGTTGCCGGTAATGGTTCCCTTTTTTAGAGTAAAAATTCTGTCTTTTGGGACATACACGCCGGCGCCGTATTCCGCTTTGTTGCCAGAAATCGTACCGCCCTCCATACTTGCCTGCCCCGTCTTAACATAGACTCCGCCGCCCTGCTTTGCGGTATTGCCGGTAATTGAAGCATTACCGGAGAGGGTAAGGGTCCCCCTATAGCCGACATAGACTCCACCGCCCCGCTCTGCGGTATTACCGGTAATTGAAGCATTACCGGAAAGGGTTATGGTCGATGCGCCACTCGCTCCAGCCGCCCCAGTAATTCCACGGCCTTTATTACCGCTGATTTCCGCTTTATCCGACATGGTTACCACACGTACATTGTAAATACCTGCCCCTGCATTACCGGTAATTTTGGCGTTCCCGTTCATGATTACCGTACCACGATCATCACCGCTTATTCCCGGCCCTTTTGTATTGCCGGTAATGTGGGCGTCCCCGGTCATGGTTAAGGAACCGTCCCACCAAGAGACCAATCCATCGGAAGAAGAACCGGTTACCACAACCCCCTCGCCGAGGGTTACCGTTCCGCTTATACTCATCCTTCCTTCAAAGCGAATATGGGTAAAGCGGACTTTTGCGTCAGATATGGAGACAGTCTTATTTATCACCGCTTTTTCCGCGTCGCCGGCATCCGGCTTGCCGGTGATGAGAATTTCATCATTTCCGGCAGCCTGGACAGACCCGCCTTCAAGCGGTCCGATAACGGTAATGGTTTTTATCACCCCCATCTTTGCCATCTCCGCCGCTTTTTCCAGGGTTTTAAACGGGGCGGCTTCACTCCTGCCGTTGTTGTTGTCGTCGCCGTCCGCACGCACGTAATACGAACGCGGGGCTGTTTGGGCATAGGCCGCGCCGGACAGGCAGACAGCCAGGGCCAATACACATACACAGTGCCGGGTAAAATTCTGTTTCATCATATACTCCTTATTTTTCTTCTCTCAATATTTCAAGGATTGCCGTGACGTGGGCGCCTTCCTCTTTTCCCATGGGATGGGGCGACATGATCCAGGTGATCCCGTCCTTTGTTTGACAGCGGGTTTCGTGAGCGCCCCATGTTTTAACCTGGTTTTTTTGAGGGTCCAGGCCGGTACTTTTCAGGTAAAAATCTTCCCATCCGGAGCTCAAAAAAATGACAACATCGGGCTTGAGGGTCTTGATTTCCTCGTTCAAGATTTTTACGCAGACCGCTTCCTGCATCTGCCGCAGAGTCCCGGACGGGTTGCCCGCCCAGGGGCTTATCTTGTAGAGGTTGGTCCACGCGATATGGTTATACCAGTCGTCTTTGCCGTAAAAGTCCTGGGTTACCTTTTTTATAACCCGCCAATACGCGGATCGGTTGGTATTATAGCCGGATGATGTTTCCGCCGCGTCTTCGACCCATACAATCTCATCGTCCCGGTTTACAATCCGGTCCGGGTTATGGGGATCAAACAGTTCCTCCACGTCCCGTGCATTGTTTACCCAGCCGTTGACCGATTTGCCGATAAAAAGCAGTTTTTTACCGGCATGGTAATAGTGCTTCCCGGTCTGGGAAAAAAAGGCGCACATATCGCCTGGGTGGTCTTTTACGGCGGATAAAAGTTCGCCGTACAGTTTTTTAAACGGTTCAACATTGGTAACCATTTTACGCTCCTTTTTTTCGGGTTATATGGCGGCGCGGGGGCGGCAAACTACCACCCCCGCGCCGCCCCCCCTACGGTATCAGCTCCTCCACCAACGGCCCCCAGGGGCCTTTCCTGCCGTCGTTTTCCACCTGCACGGCAAACCACGCCGTTTTGCCTGAGTCCTCGTATTCGAACTCAATGAGGTCCTTCTTGCGCTTGGTGTAGTAGGACTCATGGAGATCCTTGGGTTTCGCGGGCGGCGTTTCCCCCGGCGCGACGATGTTGTACCAGATCCGGTAGCCCTTGTTGGCCCGGTCGTCGGGGCTGCCGGTAAGGTAGATGATTTCTATGTTCAGCTCGTGCCGGCCCGCGGGGAGGGCCTTTATGGTGACCTGGGCCGTGGGGTCCCCGGT
>JAISQR010000440.1 GCA_031274035.1 Treponema sp.
TATATCACCGAGCACTACAACGAAAAAATCACCCTTGACGATTTGGCCGAGCGTTATTTTATCAGCAAATACTACCTGTCCAGAAAATTCAAGGAAATAACAGGCTATGGTTTAAAAAACTATTTAATCCTCTACCGTATCCATGAAGCGCAAAAACTGCTCCAATATACCAATAAATCGGTAAGCGAAATAAGTTCCGACACGGGATATGAAAACGTTGACCACTTCATCCGCATCTTTCACGGGACCCAGGGAATATCGCCCCTTCAGTACCGCAAGACCCATCCGCCCCAGAGGGAAGAAGGGCAGCTTCATGAGGATTGAAAGAGGGGCGGGAAGCGCCCCGGTGGGACAGACGGAGAAACAGCAGCCGCAGTCTATGTACTCCTATGGTTTTAAAATAACTTTAATGCTTTGAGAATCAGGATCAAAACAGGTTTCAAGAGCCTTTTGCAGTTCCGTTAAAGGGAATTCATGGGTAACCAGTTTTTCAAGTTCTATCCGTTCCGACATTTTAAGGGCAATGGGAAAATCCCAGCAGTACCCCTGGGAACCCTGTACCCGAATTTCGTGAGTAATAAAACGCATGGCATTAATCGAAATTTTTGGTTCTTCAAAAATGCCGATTACCGTTGCCAGGCCATCCCGCCTGAGGCTTGTCATAGCCTGAATAAAGGTGCTTTCACGGCCGACACATTCAAAGGTTTTGTCCATGCCGGTTCCGCCGGTAAGATCCATAACCGCCTGCTCAAGGTTTCCGCCGGCAGCGGGGTTTACCGCTATCGTAGCGCCGAATTCCTTTGCCATGGCAAGACGTGAGGCGGAATAATCGCATACAAGAATTTCTCCGGCGCCGCTCAACTTGCACAGGGCAATAACAAGAATGCCGATTGCCCCGGAACCTATCACCAGAACTTTTTCACCCAGCCTGATGTCCGCCCGGCGGACGGCGTGGACAGCCACCGACATGGGTTCAATCAACGCGCCTGCTTTATAACTGAGGCGCTCTGGCAGGGGATACGCATAGTTTTCCTTTACCGTAATATAATCGGCCATGGCACCGTCGCCGTTCCGGTAGGTAAAACTGATATGCTCGCAGTAACCGTAATTCCCGTGGAGGCAGGCATCGCATTTGCCACAGACTATACAGGGTTCAACCGTTACGCGATCCCCGATTTTGACGCGACTTACCCCTTTGCCCAGGACGATTACATCCCCTGAAAATTCGTGACCTATAGTCACCGGCAGAGAAACAGAAGGATGCTTGCCGGAAAAAATATGCATGTCGCTGCCGCAGATAGCGCTTGCTTTTATGTTTATCAAAACCTCCCCTTCGCCGGGTTCCATGACGGGCCTTTCGATGAAGTCGACAGTTTTAGGACTGGCCACCCTCCCAAGGCGGTTCTTCAAAAGTTCTTTCATATGTTTGCCTCCGCTTTGTTATATATTAGGATACAAATATTAAGGATTCATGTTCATCAAAGCATTAATCCCAAAAAACCGTTGCGCCCCGGTGGGCGGAGGTGGTGTTTTTCCGATATAAAGCAAGCCAGCCTGACGCGGTTTTTTTTACCGGGACAAAACCTTGACGCCGTTTTTCAAGTTCTCCTTCGTCAACATCCATGGTTAAAGTACGTTTTTCAATATCAATATGGATCATGTCGCCGTTTTTAATAAAGGCGATGTTCCCGCCGTCGTAGGCTTCGGGGCTTATATGTCCCACCGCAAGGCCGCCTGTGGCGCCGGAAAAACGGCCGTCGGAAACCAGGGCGATTTTTGTTCCCAGGCCTTTGCCCAGAACTGCCGCCATGAAGGTTTCCATGTGGGGCATGCCCGGCGAACCTTTAGGCCCTTCGTAGCGGATCACCACCACGTCCCCCGGAATAATTTCGTCTTTTAAAATGGCGTTCCACGCATCATCCTGAGAATCGTACACCTTGGCGCGGCCGCTAAAAATATAAGCCGAGGGATCAACGGCGCTGAATTTTACAATAGCGCTTTCGGTTCCTATGTTGCCGTGGAGTACCGCAAGCCCCCCCTGAGGGCTTATGGGATTACCGAGAGGGCGTATCACATCGGTATTTTTATTTATCCCTCGGGCAGCTCTTTCACCTATCGTTCCAAAAAGGCCGCCGGCCTGAGAATCAATTTTCCCCACCAGGGCAAGTTCTTTAAGTACCGCGTTAAGACCTCCCGCCCGGGAAAACTCAAGCATGGTCAGGGTTTTATGATTGGGATAAATGCTGCTTAGAACCGGAACTTCCCGGCTTAAGGCATCAAAAGTTTCCGGGGTAATATCAATGCCTACCTGCCGGGCCATAGCGGGAATATGCAGCAGGCTGTTTGATGAACCGCCGGTGGCCATCATGTAACGCACTACATTTTCAAAACTGCTTTTGGTAATAAAAGCTGAAGGGCGAATTCCTTTTTTTACCGCTTCGGTAATTCCAAGAGCCGCCTGCCGTGCCATTTCTCGCCATTCATCGGTCTGAGTCTGCACGCTGGCGTTTCCCGGCGGGGAAAATCCCAGCACCTCGGCGCAGGCGCACATGGTATTAGCGGTTCCCATAAAGGGGCAGGCGCCGGGGGTCGGGCAGGCGTTACGGACTATGCCCTTATAGTCTTCCCGTGAAAGCTCCCCGGAAGCATAAGCTGCGTAAGCCTGTTTTGTATGGGTAAGGGTAAGCATATTCCCGTGGAACTCGCCGGGAAGCATATAGCCGCCTGTGAACATCACCGAAGGAATATCAACCCGCAGAGCTCCCATTAACATACCGGGAACAACCTTGTCGCAGGTTGCCATAAGAACCATTCCTTCAAGCATATTAAGTTCCGCGGTCATCTCCACTTCAGAGGAAACAAGGTCGCGTGCAGGAAGGGTGTAACGGTCGCCGGGCGTGTTGGAACAGATACCGTCGCAGATTCCCGACACCGGCAGTTCCAGGGCAAGGCAGCCTGCTTTGTAGATGGTTTCTTTCATTAAAGAAATAACATCTTTAAAAGGAAAGTGGCCGGGATTCATTTCGTTCCAGGAATTGACAAGCCCTATTACTGGGCGCTTGGCATCTTCTTCGGAAATTCCCATGGCGTAAAAAAGAGCGTTCCGGTGATCCAGAGATTCTTCGTTCCACTGGCGTATCATTGTTTATCCTCCCGGGTAAGCTTGACTTCTTTTTCCGTTAAAGCGAAAGCCGCCGCTCAGGCGGCTTTTCGCTTATTTTAAGAAACCGTTGTCCCGGTATACCTTTGTTATGGGTTTCATGGCCTTGTACAGATCTTCCAGGGTCGCCACGGGTTCGCCTTTGCCTTCCAGGGAATCGACCATGCTGTTAAGGCACCTTTCATAGAATTGATAATCCGGAAAATCTTTCTCTTCTATCAATTCGCCTTTTTTATCCCCGCCTTCAACCAATGCGTAGTACTGCATCTTCTGGGCCGCGGTACCAATAACATAAAAATTTTTTCCCGAAAAGATAAAATCTTCCTGGGGATACCCTGATTTTGTATAGCCGACTTCCACAGTGGCGGTATTTCCCCGTTTGGTTTTTAGTACCATTGCTCCGTAATCGTCCAGGCCGACGCTCCATACATTACAATTCAGAACACCGTGGGCTTCGACAATTTCATCCTGTGTCAGGTAATTCACCAGGTCGGTATAATGGGTACCCAGATTGAGAAGGGTGCCTCCGCCGGCGATTTCCCTGTCATTAGCCCAGGGAAGCCCCATATCCACATACCGCAGGGGAGATCCGGTTATATAACGCAGGACAAGGTGTACGCCGCCGGTTTTTGCGTGTTCTCTGACAAGGTCTTTATAATTCTCAACAATCTGGGCATATCTCCTCTTGAGGGTGATACAGTGCTTTAAACCGGTTTTTTTTAGTTTTTCCACAACCGGCTCAAGCTGTTCGGCATATTTACAGCCAGGCTTATCCGCCACAAAGGGAAGCCCCCGGTCTATACAATAATCTAGGACAACCGGGGTTTCCTCGTACTTCCCAAAGGCATAAACAAAGTCAAGGTCCTTCTCCTTATCCAGCAGCGTCTTATAGTCGGGGTATAACTTTATCCCGTTGTTGTCACTTATCCTTTTCGAAAATTCCCCTTTTCCCGACATAGCCACAACTTTTACGTCATTATTTTTTTTGGCTACTTCAAGCTGCCCCGGTACATGCCAATACTCAGATTCCAGAATTGCTACACGATACATAAATTTACTCCTTCTTAAAAAATTACTTCAGGCAAACTACGTTGCCTGTATCCATGGATTCAATAACGGCATTCATTAATTCCATTGATTTTTTTCCGTCTTCTGCGCTCGTCATGGGCTTGAGACCTTCCCGTATCATACGACAAAAATATTCCACTTCTTTCGCGTGAGGATTTTGGAAAGGTATATAGATTGTACGTATATCTTTAGTCCTTTGGTTAGGTCCATACTGGAAAGGTCCAATCCCTTCACCCAAGCCTCCTTCTTGATAAATATGAAATTCTCCCTGCCTATAAAAAGAAGAACATTGAAAACGGATAGTTCCCTTTTCCAGGAAATAGGTATCGGTAAATCCCGAAAGAGGATGGCTACAATCGGAAATATAATAAGTGCCAATGACACCGCTTTTACATCTAATCGAGACACCGGCAGTATCCTCAACTTCAAAACCCCGGATTGTATTGCCTTTCATGGCGTAAGCTTTTTCTACATCTCCACATAAAAAACGAATCCTGTCCACATCGTGGATTCCGTTGTTGGCTACAATTCCACCGCCGAGAGCCCGTTTCATTTTATAGTCTTGCACAAAATACCCTTTTGGCTTTGGCAGAGTTCCAAAAATGTGGAAACCTATGAGCCTTCCGAATTCTCCGGAGGTTATTTTTTCTTTAGTCTTTATCACTGTTGGTTCAAAACGGTGGTGCTGCCCTACAAGAACTTTTTTCCCTATCCTTTTTTCCGCTGCGATAAGTTCGTCTGCCTCTTCAGAAGTAAGCGTTACAGGCTTTTCCACCATGACATCAGCTCCAGCTTCCATACAATCTATGGCAATAGATTTATGAAACTGAGGAGGTACCGCGATGATAACCCCTTCTGGATTTATACGAGAAAGCATCTCCTTATAGTCCGTAAAAAAAGGAACTTTCCAGGTATCCGCCAACGTACCAAATTCGCTCTTCATGTCCGCAAGCGCGGCCAATTCCCCCGGAACTTTTCCATCTTTGATATTGGCAGCGTGCGACTTGCCAAAATTCAACCCAATGACCGCTAATCTTACTTTGTCCATCGTTTGCCTTCCTTAAGTTATCTTGCATGCCTCCAAGGCATGTTGTATTTCCGATCTTACCAATGTACCGGTTTCAATCTTTTCGGCTTCAAGCAATACCATGTATGCCTTTTCGCCTTTTATCTCACCAAGCGCCCACGCGCATAAACCGCGCTCCTTTTCTGGTAATGCCCTAAGTCCCTCCGAGAGTACGCCAATCGCCGCTTCATCCTTACTGTTACCGAGGGCGATTATGCTGTCCCTGCGTATATACGGTATCCCATATTTATACACATTGTAAGGTAACAAGTCCTTGTACTCTTCCTCTGAAGCAAGCACAAGAGGTATTAATTCCGGGGAGTCCTCTTTGTTCTCGACTTGGAACGGGAAATGTTCTCTCGGAACCAGATTGTGGTTCCTTATACAGACTTGAAGACATTTTCCTGTCCTCATTAGGTAATTTCCGCATTTATGCCGTTCTTCAATTGGAATATAATCCCCGTACTTTCCCTTCCCCTGCTGCCACAGATGCAGGCACATATCCGCATCCCAATCATTTTCTCCTTTAAGGGCGCCAGTCGGGCAACTATCCACACAAAGGCGACATCTTCCACAGGGATCTTCAGAGGATGTGGTATAATTAACCGTTTCAAGCGGAGCATTTGTTACCACTGCCCCTAATCGAATATAACATCCTAGCCCTTCGGAAAAAAGAAAACCGTTTCGTCCTATTTTTCCAAGACCGCACTTGACCGCAAGGGTTCGATAGGGTAATTCATTTGTGAACCGCGTTTCATATCCTTCGTCTTCGAGGAATGATTCTACTGCGTCCGTTGCATACCTTCCGGCTTGTACGTAACCTCTTGTCCAAGGGCCAATGTTCCCCCGGGGATGTCCCGGTTCTTCGGGCTTAATCTTATCAAAACCGTACATGTACATCCCTACTATAACAACAGTCACCGCATTTGGCAATATGATTTTAGGATCATAAGTATTTGGCGCAACAAGCGTTGCATTACATGGCATATAATGCCTCAGCTTTTTGGTATAACTCCATGGCAGACAGTTAATCCTATCTGCGCTGGTTACACCAAGCAAATCAATATTTTTTTCTTTGGCAAAATTTCTTAATCTCTTATTTAATCCGTTTATCATTTTTTTCTTTTGCTCAGCCTTTTATACCGGTTGTACTGATTCCCTCAACAAGATATTTTTGCAAAAACAGGAATACGGCAATATCCGGAATCAAACTCAAGACGGACATTGCGAACAGTGCCCCCCAGTCAGTAATGGAATTCGGGTCCGCGAATAATTTTAATGCCACCGATACTGTATACAGCCTAGGCTTCTTTAGATAAAGCAAAGGCCCTATAAAATCCGACCACCTCCAATAAAACGAGAAAATTGAGGATGTAATAACCGCCGATTTTGTAAGCGGCAGGATAATATACCAGAATATTTTATAAAGCCCACAGCCATCCACAAAAGCAGACTCATCGAGCTCCCTTGGTATCCCCTTGATAAACTGGACGCACAAGAATATAAAAAAAGCCTGGCCGCCAAGATAGGGGATGATAAGCGGCATGTAAGTATTAATCCAATTGAATCTGCTGAAAAGCAGATATTGTGGTACCATAAGTATCTGGGCCGGCAACATCAAGGTCATCATCATGCAAGCAAACCAAAAAGATCGCCCCTTAAACCTAACCCGCGAAAACCCGTATCCTACAAATACCGAACCAGCTACAGATAAAATCGTGGAGCCAATGGTTACAATGAATGAATTTTTAAAAAACGTAGCAAAGCTGATGCCTGCAAAACCTCTCCAGCCGTTAAGAAAATTGTAAAAAACCCATTTTTTTGGTATCAGGTCCAGGTTCCCAAATATATCACCTTTTTCCTTAAAGGCACTTGATAGCAGCCACAGAAAGGGATAGAGCATCACAAAGACAAGAATGATACAAAACAATTGATAAACAAGGCCATTGAGCGCTTTTCCCATCTTTCTTTGTTTCAAAATCACTACTCCTTATCAACGCTTTCATCGAAGACCCAGTACTTTGAAGAACTGAACAATATTACTGTCATAATTCCTACAAAAAGTAATAACAACCATGCCATGGCAGAACCACGCCCCGCCCTGAAATTTTCAAAAGTGGTCTGGTACACATGCACCACATAAAAAAGGGTACTGTTCAGGGGTTTTCCCGCCGTTATGATATAGCCCTGGGTAAAGACCATAAAGCCTGAAATCATCTGCATGACAAGATTAAAAAGAAATATCGGGGTCATTAGGGGAACGGTAATCTTCCAAAATTTTTTAAAAGAACTCGCGCCATCTATGCTTGCTGCTTCATAATAAGTGGCTGGTAAATTTTTTAACCCCGCCAGAAAAATCAGCATGGGCGAACCGAATTGCCATATCGCCATAAGAACCAAAGACCAAATAGCCGTCCTCGGATCTCCCAATACTGAATACTCTGTATATATGCCGAAATTTTTGAGCAACAAATCAAATGCCCCATTTCTTCCAAAGATCGTTCTCCACACAATGCCTACGGCAACACTTCCCCCAATAATGGAAGGCAGATAGAACAAGGTGCGGTAAATTCCCACCCCCCTGTGGTTTTTTACCAAAAGGTTCGCGATGAAAAATGCGAAAACAAGCCTCATGGGAATGGAGGTAAAAGCGTATAAAATTGTTACCCCTACAGCTTTCACGAATTTACTGTCTGAGGTAAGCAAATAAATATAATTCTCAAGCCCAACAAATCTCGGTTTAGATAAAATATCAAAGTCGGTAAAGGAATAATACAGAGACATCAAGAGAGGAAACAGCATAAACGCAAAAAAACATACCAGCCATGGACTAATAATCACATATCCCGCCAAATTGTTTTTGTTTAGCTTATTTGCCATTTTTTTGCTGCTCCTTCATCTCTCCCAATAAGACAGCGGATGTGCGCGCAATATAACAATGCGGCACATCCGCTTGAACCTCAGTTGGTCAGGATAGCTGTGGCTTCTCTTCGGAACCGAGTCGCAGCCTCAGTGGGAGTAACCCGCCCATAGAGAACCTCTTCTTCCAGTTCTTCCAGAAGCTTCTGCGCTTCTGCCGCACCTTCCGGGTCCGGGTTGTCTATAAGGCTGGAATGAGTTTCGGCATAATCCATAAGATCAAAGACCCCCGTCTCGCTTTCGTTCATCAACGGCCTTAAGGCATCCCTAATGGCCGAAGAAATGGGCACCCCGCGCTCACCCATCATGATTTTGTTTGCTTCAACATTGTTTGTAAAAAAATCAATCATCATCGCACATTGATCTTTGTATTGGCTGACTGCGGAAATCGACAGGAACATTGATGGCTTAATAAAAGTCCCCTTGTCAGAGTTAGGACCAAATAGGGGTACGCTCTTGACGGTACTACCCATACTGGTAGCCAAGAACCCAACGGAATTGCTGTTAAATGTAATCATGGCTGCCTGGCCTCTGGTAAAGAGGTTGTCTTCCCAGCCGGTATATGCAAGCGCTTCGTCAGGACCGGGCATTAAACCTTCCTTCACCAGGTCCAACCTCATCTGGAATATCCGTTCCATAAGCTTGTCATCGTTATACCCCAGCCCCTTGCCAGTCTGAGAATATAGATGGGCACCGTTACACCGCAAGTAATGAACAACCCAGTTCCAAAAGTTTGAAAGTTCGACGCCGTAGATGCCCTTCGCCTTAAACTGGCGGGAGATATTAACAAAATCATCGTAAGTCCATGAATTAGATGGGGGGGTAATACCGTACTTTTTAAAAGTTTCTACACTGTATTGCGCCCCAAAAATATTATTTCCCATGTTAAAACCGTAGAGCTTGCCAGCAACCACACCTCCCTGAAGGTTAACCTGGTCAACATGATCGATATTGATCTGTTTTTTCAGATAGGGATCCAGGGGCGCCAGCAGGTTTCTGTTAACATAGGTCGCCAAATACCGATAGTCATGCTGTATTAAATCGGGGATATCCCCAGCGGCAATCTGGGTGGACAGGTTATTAAAGTGATCTGTAAAACTTGTGAACTCGCCTTCTACCTTTATCCCGGGATTGGCTTTTTCGAAGAGGTCTATAACCTTCTGGGTCTGATCATTTCTTACCTGGGACCCCCACCATGCAAAACGCAGGGTAACTGGCCCCCCGGCGCTTTCTTTCCCGCCGCCAGCCCACACGACCCGCGCCAGTAATAGTGCGCATAGAACCAATGTCGTCTTACTTTTCATACCTTTCCTCCAATACATAATATTGTTTTTCCGGCAAAATACCGAAATTGTTTTACCCCTTCTTCCCAGGAAATAATATCTTCGCATTCTTCATCTTAATGACGCTTTTTTCGTCTGCGGAACGCTGGGCGCAAACTGCGACATAGGCATTGCAGACCGATTCTTCCATATTAAGAAGGCCAGCACCTTTCCCCTGGATAGTCCGGACAAAATCTTCAAAGATAAAAGGCGGCTTCTCCTGCGGAATCGGAATTTTTCCGTCACTATCTTTGTTGATCAGACGGACTTCATGATCTCCATCCCTGCGACTCACCTCGACAATCCCCTTGGTACCTACTACCCTCATCCTGTCATCATCATGGGAATGGGCATTTTCCGGCCGGTAATAATCCGTGGTTATCGTAGCCAGAATATCATCTTCCAATTCAAAGGAAGATGTAGTGATGACCTCCATATCTCCGTAGTCGAAATTATCCGCCACTGAAGATAGCGCATAAACGGACAGGCACTCTTTCCCTGTAGCCATACGGATCATATCAATGGCGTGGATTGTCACCCAACCAAAGGTACCGCCGTAATATTTCCTATCTTTATAAAAACTTAGCCGTTTTCCAAAGCGGTATGATTTTCGGCAGTTAACCATTCTGACTTTCCCGATAGCGCCTTTTTGAATCAATTTCCATGCCGTATAGTACCAAGGGTCATAACGGACAGTATGCATGGTCCAGAGTATTTTTCCTGCTTTATTGGCGCAAGCGTATAGATCTACCAATTCATCTTCGCTCATGGCGATGGGTTTATCCGCAAAAACATTAGCGCCATTTAAGATCGCCATCTTTTCAGCCTGATAACGTTCCGCAAAACGGTTATCTACCACAAGAATATCCGGTTTTTCCGTCTTAAGCATTGACTCAAGAGTGTCATACTCTTTTAGAGAGATACTTTTCCTCCCGGTTCCCGGTCCTCTAGCCGGGAGTTCCGATCCATTTGAATATTTCCCTCCTGCGTCAGCAGTCCAAAATTTAAGCTGCCCCATATTCTCTTCAGGAAAACTCTTGCAGAATCCCGTAAACTCAACTTCGAGATCCGGCACCTTGTCTTTTGCCAAGATAGCGTTATAAGAATGTCCCGTGTTTCCGTAAAAACATACTTTCAAAATAAATACCTCCTTGTATCTTTAAAGCCTATTATTAAGATAATGATTGATATAGGGCTCTTATATTGTCAATGTTATTACTTGTCTAAAAACATGCGTTTCTTGCGGTCTTTAAAAAACAAACGAATTTTTGTTGACATTAAAGTGAAGAATAATATAACATAACAATGAGGTTCCCAATATCTTCGGGATAAAAAATTTTTACCAAAGGCAGAATCACTATGGCAGCGCACGAAAAATTCAATTTTAAGTCTCTGGACGAGATACGCAAAAAATGCGGCGATTTGGGTTTGTCCCTTTCTTTTCCCGATGATCTTTCGCCCCTTGGCAGGAAAGTAAAAATCGGGCGCCGTGTTTCGCCTAACGCTATAGCGGTTCTTCCCATGGAGGGCTGCGATTCCTGTCCTGACGGCAGCCCTTCGGAACTGGTGGAACGGCGCTACCTCCGTTACGCAAGAGGAGGCGCGGGGCTTGTCTGGTGGGAGGCTAACGCGGTGGTAAGCGAGGGCAGGGCTAACGAGCTCCAGATGATGCTGACCCCCCAAAATATCCGGGCCTTTAAAAATTTGATAGACAAAACCAGGGCCGCCGGGAGAGAGAAGAACGGCGATAGCCAGGTGTACATTCTGCAACTGACCCATTCCGGCAGGTATTCCAGTCCCGTGGGGCACAGGAGCGCGCCGATTATCCCCCAGCACGATCCCATACTGGACATCCGTACAGGGGTAACGCCGGACACGCCCCTTGTTACCGATGAATACCTGGACGGGCTGGTCGAAAAATACGCCGCCTCCGCCCGGCTTGCCAGGGAGGCCGGTTTTGACGGGGTGGACATAAAAGCCTGCCACCGGTATCTCCTTTCGGAACTCCTGGCAAGCCATACCCGGAAAGGGGAATTCGGCGGGAGCTACGCAAACCGGACCAAACTTATTCTGCGGATTGTCCGCGCCGTAAGGGAAGCCTGCGGCGGGGATTTTATTGTCGCCTGCCGTTTCAATATTTTTGACGCCCATCCCTATCCTTACGGCTTTGGGGAGGATGAAAATGATTTTATGAAATTCGATCCCCGGGAGCCGGAACAGTTGACGAAGGATCTATGCGG
>JAISQR010000448.1 GCA_031274035.1 Treponema sp.
ACACAAAGGAAAAAAGATGATCACGCAGGAACAAGAAAAAACAGCTAAAAAAGTATTGTATTGCGCCTATGAAGTCCATTCATAACAAAACAGTTGAAAGACGGGGCGCGGAGTGGGCCCGCCCTTCAATTCTTCGTGCCCCGGAACCCCTGGGTTCCATTGTGGTAAAATTTCTTCGTTCTCTTAGTTATGGATCAAGATTAGATTATGCTCCGGCGCTATACACCATTCCTTGTGTTGCCAGGGCTTACGTTCGTTTTTTTTATTGTCTGCCGTACGGTCTCGTGCGATACCTCTTTTGTGTCGGTATGCTCAAGGGTTACCCGCCTGTCCCTCAGCGTCCAGTGTGCGTATCCCTTCCGGCACCGGGCCGCATACCAGGGCTATAAGCCGCGCTTCGGCTTCCCCCTGTATCGAACGCTGCCGATGCCCCCGCTCTTTCCCTTCAAGGGTTGCTTCAAATCCTTCCTCGACAAACCGTTGCCGGATCCCTTCTATCCCCCGCCGATGCATACCGGCCCGCTCCGCTACCGCCTCATCGGTATATCCCTGACCGGCAAGCAACAATGCCTGTGCCCCGCTTCCGTTTTTGAGCGCTGTATTTGCCCCGATTGATGATTACCGTAAGCTGGTCCCCGTTCCGCTTCGGCCAGCGTTACCCGATATTTTTTCTCCGCCGTAGTTCCCTCATGGTATAGTCTGCGGCTATGAATAGTATCTTATCTCGTTCACTTTCTTAACACTGCCTGCCAGTCAGTCGTACACTCATATAGGAATTTTACCGGAGAAAGCAGGTTTTTGTCGATCCCCCAAGGAGAAGCGCAACAAACTCCTAGGAATGAACAAGCCGGAAGCCAAGAAACCTGAGCCGGTAAAATAGGGAATCTTTCTCCCTACGGGTAGCATGCATATACCTAGCCTCTAAGTTCGAGCTTCCGCCGCGTCTGACGCGATTCGAGCCCGAAGAGGCGCCCGTAGGATCGGTCTGTGCGTCATCACTTCCGTAGCTCCCATACCAATCCCAGCACCACTCCCACACATTCCCGGTCATATCGTACAACCCCAGACTGTTCGGCGCCTTGGTACCCACGGGATGCGTAGTAAATCCGCTATTATCCGCATACCACGCCACGTTATCCACATTGTCGTCCCCGCTATATTCATACGGCCGTTCGTCTTTGTTCCCGCCCTTTGCCGCATACTCCCATTCCGCCTCGGTAGGCAGCCGGTAACCGTTCGTACTAAAATCGCACACTATACTATCTCCGCCTCCGCTATACGCAGGCGTTAATCCTTCTTTAAGGCTCCGCTTGTTGCAGTATTCCACCGCCTCATACCAGCTTACCCGCTCTACCGGTAAATCCTCCCCTATAAAATAGCTGGGGTTGCTCCCCATCACCTCTAACCATTCCCTTTGCGTTACCTCATACTTCCCCATATAAAAACTACGCACCGTTACCGAATGAACCGGTTGTTCATCAGAATTCCCGCTATTGGCGCTCCCCATCAAAAAGGTTCCGCCCTCTATGTATTCTACTTGTATCTTGCTTTCATCTTCTTCTATCTCTTTACACCCCATAAGGATGAGCATAACAAGGAAAAACCAGACCGTATACGTATATTTCCATCTGTTCTCTTTCATTATTCAAATCCTTTTTTTACCAGTTAATAACGGTCTGGCAGCCGCGGACACTTCGTATCCAATTGCACTTGTGAAATTTTTGCTCAGCGTGCCTTTGACACGCCTTTATACAAAAAATTCCGATCGATGGGCATGCTGTGCTCTTCGAGCATTCGGAGTTTACACGGTATAATCGAACCTCCGGTTCTACGGGAACGACTATGGAAAAAGCGGCTACATGCCCGGAAAGAGGCCCCTTCCTGAGTAGTTACAATATTTTATAGAAGAATATATAAAAAGCACAAGCCCTCCCCACACTCTTGGCATGAAATCTGTTCGTGTCCGTTAATGAGGTTCGTGCCTGCCTACGCCTGCCTGCTGTGGGCAGGCAGGGTTTAAATTTTTAATTCCGTCCGTACCGGTTAATATACCGATTTCCAATCATTGATATTGGCCTTATCGAATTTGAAGGGCGGGCCTAAGAGAACCTCTGTTCCCCCGTCAGGAGCCTGGCTAATAGTATAATTACCAAGCCTGCCGGCGGCGAAGGTTTCCCCTGCATTGCCGGCGATCTTCCCGCTGGAAAGGGCGGTAGCCACATAAGCACCCAAGTATCCCACATCAATGGGGTTCCAAAGGTACATATAGGGGCAGGCGCCGTTATCAATATATTCGGCCATTTCCGAGGGAAGTCCAAGCCCGGTAAGGGCTACCTTGCCCTGGAGTCCCCGGTCGGTAAGGACCTTGCCCGCCGCGGCAATACCCACCGTGGTGGGGGCAATGATGCACTTGAGGTTGGGATAGCTTAACAGAAGCCCCTCGGTCTCGGAAACGGATTTGTCCCGCAGATCATCCCCGTAGGCTACCTTTACCAGGTTAAGATTGGCGTATTTCGGCTTGGCAAGTTCTTTCCTCATGTAGTCTATCCAGAGATTCTGGTTTGAAGCCTGGCTGGTTGCCGAAAG
The DNA here is from genome assembly GCA_031274035.1 of Treponema sp. Taxonomy (GTDB): domain Bacteria; phylum Spirochaetota; class Spirochaetia; order Treponematales; family Breznakiellaceae; genus JAISNI01. The sequence continues at coordinate 2,587 of JAISQR010000448.1, forward strand.
AATGGCAATCTCACCGCTGCCGCCCGCCAAATCATAGGCTGCTTCCACCAGGGTTATACCGATTTTTTCGGAATCCGCCTGGTTGACGTGGGTTAAACGGCTTGCAGGATTTACCGACGAGTCCAGGGAATACACCTTGATACCCTGATTCTTGGCCCGGGTCAAAACCGGCTGCAACGCATCAAAATCATTTCCCACAATACAGATAGAAGTAACCCGCTGGGCGATAAGCTGTTCGATCATCTGAATTTGAGCCTCCGCCGTAGGAAGATCCGGCGCCCTCAGTATGGCGGTAAAGCCCTGCTCCTTGATGCCGGCCTCAAAACCGCCCATCTGCCGTTCCCCGTAGGGGTTTCCCGTACTCTTGAACACAAATGCGTGCCGTTCGCCTCCCTGAGCCGCGCCGCCCTGCTGTCCGCTGGCGAATACTGCCGCCGAACCGATCACTGCCATGATAAGGGAAAGTACCAATACTTTCTTTGTCATGCTTTTCATCAATCTGCCTCCTCAAAAAAATCTTAATATAATCTATCCGTCAATTCAAACGGATGTTTTACCCCGTTTATTAACACGCAGGTTCATAACCAGTACCGAGAGAACCAGCAAAAGTCCAAGCACAATAAGGATTACCTGGGCGGACATATTTACCAGCCCCAGGCCGTAATTCAAAAAGCCGATGATAAAAACCGCCAAGAGGGGGCCTGCGATACGGCCTGAACCGCCCGAAGTGCTTACCCCTCCCAGTACCACCATAGCAATCACATCCAGTTCGTATCCCAAGGCCACATTGGGCCTGGTGCTTCCCATGCGGGAGGTAAGGAAGATGGCGGTAACTGCCGACATAAAACCGGTCAGCAGGCCAACGATAATGAGAATACGGTCGGTTTTAACCCCGGAATATTTACAGGCCATAAGGTTGCTTCCCATGCCGTAGATTTTGCGGCCAAATCCGGTCTTATGAAGCAGGATGCCGAAAATCACTGCGGCAATAACAAAGGCAGTCAGGATAAAGGGAAAGGGCCCTATATAACCCCAGGCAAAAAAGGAAAACCAGGAGGGGAAGCCCCCGGCGGCCCGGTCCTCCAATATGACATAGGCGATTCCCCGGAATATGGTCATGGTGGACAGGGTAACGATCATCGCCGGGAGTTCTTTGAATTTAACCTGGAGAACCCCGTTGACGCCGCCGCAGATGGTTCCGATAAGCAGGGCCAGGATCAGCGCCAGGGGCATGGGCGCCCCGGCGTTAAAAATCACCGCCAACATTACCGAGGTAAAGGCTACAATGGAACCCACCGAAATATCGATGTTCCCCAAGATAATAACCAGCATCATGGGCAGTACAATAAAAGCCTTATCCAGAAAATTCATAGGGGCGCTCAGGAAGGTATCAATATTCAAATAATAGGGAGAAATCAAACTGTTGATAGTATGGATCAGGATAAAAATAATAAAGAGGAGCCACTCCCACTGGAAAAAAAATTTTTTCCAGCTTCGGGGTTGTTCTATGCTTAAAGTTCTTTCACTCATAAAAGCCTCCTAAATCGCCCGTCGGCGCAGTACGGTACGGTCATTGTTTCGTTTGATAAATAAATTGGTGATGATCGCCGCAAGGATAACAACACCCTGAATAGCCTGCTGCCAAAAGGGGGAAACATTTATCAGAGGAAGGGCGTTGGCCAGAATTCCAAAAAGGATAACCCCCAGAATCAGGCCCGACACTTTGCCCCTGCCGCCGGACACGCTTACCCCCCCAAGAACACAGGCTGCAATAACATTCATTTCATATCCTGCGGCCGTATCTCCCTGGGCGGAGGCGAATTTCGCAACCCAGAGAACCCCGCCCAATCCTGCCAAGGCGCCCATAAAAACATAGACCATCCAGATTATCCGCTTTTTGGGCAGTCCGATAATCCCGGCGGCTTCGGGATTGGAACCCACCGCATAGATCCTCCTGCCGGTCTGGGTAAAATTGATAAAATAATAGAAGACGATATAGATGAGTACGGCGGTGATGATGAGATTATTGATCCCTAAAAAACTTCCGGTGGCGAGGTTTTTAAACCCTGTTGACATCTGATAGGCGCTTACCCATTGGCCGCCGCTTACCATGTAGGTAAGCCCCCGAATCACATTCATAAGCCCAAGCGTGGCGATGATGGGCAGGATGGAAAAACGGGCTATAAGTAAGCCGATAACCGCTCCCGCGGCAGCCCCGATGAAGGTCCCCTCCAATACCAGGAATAAGGGGGGCAGTTCAGGATATGCGTTTACCGTAAGAGCGGTAACCATACCGGAAAAAGCCATGGTCGCCCCAATGGATAGATCGATGCCTCCGGTGATAAGCACCATCATCATCCCCACGGATAAGATGCCGAGAATTGCCGTATTGGTCAAAAGATTCCGTATATTGAGGGCTGTGAGAAATTCCCGGTTGCGGAACTGAATAATAACACTGATTATGATAATGAAAACCACCAGTCCTACTTCCCGGAATCTTTCGGCGTACCGCGTTTGCTTGGCTTGTTCCATAACTGCTCCTCTTTATTCCCGTCTTAGCTATGCGCTGTCCTGCATGGCGGCCTGGAGAATGATTTCCTGGGTCGCGTCTCCGGTTTTAAGGGTTGCCGTTACCCTGCCGTCCCGCATTACCACGATACGATCGCTCATGCCAAGAACCTCGGGCATTTCTGACGAAACCATGATGATACCGTATCCCATTTTTACAAGATCGTTCATAATGCTGTAGATAGCAGTCTTTGCCCCCACATCCACCCCCTTGGTAGGTTCGTCCAGGATGATGATTTTCATATCCGAGGCAAGAAGTTTTGCCACGATCACCTTTTGCTGATTTCCGCCGGAAAGCGTAGAGACCAGGTCGTGGATGCTCACCGCCCGGACATCTAATTTTTCCCCCAATTCTTTGGCGGTTTCGTTTTCCTTTATCCGGTTAATCCATCCGAATTTGACGAATCTATCCAGCACCGAAAGAGTGATATTTTTCACTATTTCCCAGCGGAGTACAAGCCCCTGTTTCAGCCGGTCCTCAGGAAGGTACCCAATGCCTTCCGTTATCGCTTCGGATGTACTGGGATGATGGAGTTCCTTTCCGTTTAGAATAATGTTCCCCGCATCGTAGGAACTGACGCCGTAGATCGCCTCGCATACTTCGGTCCGCCCCGCGCCGACCAATCCGGTAAGGGCAAGAATCTCTCCTTTCCGCAGGTTAAAATTCACATCCTTAAAGTAGCCGGTACGGGAAAACCCCTCTACCCTGAATATCTCCTCCCCCGGTACGGTATCCCGTTTGGGGAAAAACTGAAGTATCTCCCTGCCTACCATAGCTACCACAATGGCATGATTATCCGCCTCGGCTATATTCCAGGTGTTTATATACCTTCCATCCCTGAACACAGTTACCCGGTCCGAAAGACGGTACATATCCTCAAAACGATGGGAAATAAAAATAACAGAGACCCCTTTCCGTTTTAAGCCTTCGGTTATATGGTAAAGATCTTCACTTTCCCGCTTGGAAAGGGGCGCAGTCGGTTCATCCATGATGATGATCCGGGCGTTGGAGGAAAGGGCTTTGGCGATCTCTACGATCTGCTGCTGGGCCACCGAAAGACTGCCCATCACGGCGCGGCTGTCGAAATTGGCATCCAACTGTTGCAGAAGTTCCGCAGCCTTTTGGCGCATAACCCGCCAATTAATAGGTCCGCGGGGAGAATGTACCTTTTCGTGGCCCATAAAAATATTCTCCGCTACGGAAATGTCAGGGAAGCAGGTTACATGTTGATAGATGGCTGCGATCCCCAAAGCCTGAGCATCCAGCGGGGTTTTAATATCCACGCTTTTCCCGTCAATGAGAATCTCCCCGCCATCGGGTTTGTATACCCCGGTGATAATCTTGATAAAGGTTGATTTTCCGGCGCCGTTCTCACCCATAAGGGCATGTATCTCTCCGTAGTTCAATTCAAAATGAACATCATTCAGGGCTTTAACGCCGGGAAAATTTTTTGAAATATTCCGCAGTTCCAATATACGCTCCGCCATTTCCGGCCCCCTTAACAAATTTTACGGAATTCGATTCCCAGCACTCTTGCCAGTTTTTCTATTTTACCGGCAATATGCCCAATGCCGATGGCGCAGTGGTGGGCAGGCCCTGCCTTGGACCAACGGTTTACAAAATCCCGGGCGGAAATAGAAAAGCGGTAGCGGCTGTTGGTATTCCCGATTTCCAAGATAGGCCCGTCCACGGATTCCCCTTCGGCGCATAGAAGGAAGGTATTTCCCCCAGGTCCCTGTACCACCGCCAGAAAGGTAACAGGACCGTGTTTGACGCTCATCTGTATGGAAAGCCCTTTCCCTGGTTTGCCGTGGTATACCGGAAGAGGCACAAGTCTCACCGCTCCCTGGGCAATTGCCGGATGGGCAGGTCCGTCATGCCCCCATAATACCACATCGGCGGAAAAATCCATAGCGTAAAATTCAGAAAAGGATCCGCCCGCGTCAAAACTGTCCAGAATTTTCATTGCCGTTACATTCTTAACTTCACACTCCCCGGCTACCGGAACATGGTGGGCGGTAAGCAGGGTGTTTCCGGCAATAACCGAACTGACAATGTTCTCGTGGTCGTTGCCGCCGTATCCTTCATAATAATAGGCCAAAGCGCCAAGCCGCTGCTCCCCTGCCAGTGCGTCCAGGGCGCAGGAAGTCCGGGCGGCCCGGTTCAGTTCGTATTCATCACATTCAGGGGCAACGGCGAACTCGGCGGTAAACTGTTCCCTTTTTTTTGCTATGTCATCGGGGCCCGCCTTATCCCAGGCGGCCTTGAGCATATCCATCTCCAATAACTCAAAGTGGCTTCCAAAGACCGCAGCCAGTCTGGTAATATCGGTGTATACATCCAGCATTCCGCAGTAATAATGCCCCAGGATGCCGATCCGGGTATCCCGTACCTGGGAACTGACCCGTATCGCGCTACACCATTCGCCGATTTCCGTCCAGGATTGCTCCTCTTCCAGCCAGCCGGTTACAATATCGTATTCCACCGACGCGTTATTAAAAACATTGGCGATCTCCGGTACGGCGCAGGCCTGACAATGGGCAAGCCATTCCCCGGTCATAAGCCCCCGGTCTCCCAGTGCGTTAAAACTTTTATAATCTATAGCAGGTACAGGCTGAAGGTTAAGGATCACAACCGGGACCTGCAAGCTCCGGACCACAGGAAGCACCGTATGGGATAGGGCATAGGTAGAGATATAGAGGAACACCCCTTCTACCCGTTTTTCCCTGAAAAGCTCCGCGGTACGCCGGGCCGTGTCGGGATTATCTACCAGACCCGCATTAACAAGCTCTACCCCAAAGGCTCCAAGCTTTCCCGCGATATACCGCTGATACCCCAAAAGCCGTTCCTTCAATCCCTCAAACTGGGCCCAATAAGTATCCAGGCCGATACCAAATAAACCAATCCTGATTTTTCCGCCGGAACTATATGCTTCCTGTCTCATATCTTCTCCACCGCATAATTTTTTATTATATTCGCCCTTTTCCTCCGCCGTAAATGGACATTTCTATTGAGGAGATGGAAAAAAACACGTATTATTAGTTATGGGTAAAACTTCAGAGGAAGATTGGGGATGCTTTTTACATTATCTTCCCTATAGTGAGGAAGATGAAAAACTGGGAATGGTATGTACCACCGTGGGCAGTACAAAGGTAAAACCCCATACGATCTATCCCCCGAGAAAAAACGAACATCCCGCCCTGTTCCGGCAGGTTGCCGAAGGCAGGATATTGCCGGAGTTTCAATTAATTTATATTGCCGAAGGGCAGGGAACCTTTTCCGCTGAGGACCGTACCTATACGGTCGTACCCGGCTCCTTTTTATTGATCTTGCCCGGTATGCGCCATCAGTATAAACCGGTATATGAAATAGGCTGGTATGAATACTGGGTTGGATTTAAGGGTGAATTTTTTTCAAAATTGATGCGGGAAGGTATCCTTTCCTACGATCGTGTCTTCTTTGATATGGGCCTCCATGATTATATCATAGCGGCCTTTAGCCGTATTTTTGATGAAGTCCGCGCCCAGCAGCCCCTCTATCAGCTTAATACCTGTGCGTGGGTCTTTTTTCTGATAGCGGAAATGTTGAGCCATGAACGGAGGAAAGAACAGCCCAATTACTATCAAAAGATCGTGGAAAAGGCCAAATGCCTTATGGAACTGAATATTTACCGCGATGTCAATTTATCCGGTATTTCCGAACAGATAGGTATAAGCACCTCCCGGCTTAACGAGATTTTTAAAACTTATACTTCCATGACCCCCTACCAGTATTACATTGATAGAAAAATTCACAAGGCCGAAAGTCTTCTGGAACAGGACGATACTTCGGTAAAAGAGGTGGCCTTTCAACTAGGGTTTGAGGATCAGTATTATTTCTCCCGTCTTTTTAAAAACAAGACCGGCGTTGCCCCTTCGGGCTGGAAAAAGTTTGTATTCAATGAATAAGTGTAACAGGCCGGGGCAACAGCATTTACTTTCCACCGTCTTAAAAGCGCTTAAATCGGAAAAATACACGATAAATCCGAAACAAAACCACTATGACTGCCTGGAAGGGGCAGTGGAAAAAACCCGGCGGATCGAGGGCAAGGCTGTGTGCCTGATAGACGGCAGCGAGGCATGGGAGAGCGAAGAAAACATACCGCCTGCTGCCAGCAATTTTACTTTTAGCCGCCTCCGGCGTGAGCGGTAACAAAAAGCAGAAAATTTTCCCAGGTTTGAAACTCAAATGCCCGGAAGAACGTGCGCAGGGCGTTATAGAATTCGTCCCGCCGCCCGAAATACGAGCGGGCTTTTATAACGTTTTCATCGCACAGCAGCATTAGCCCATGAACCAGAAACGCCGCTATCGTAATGACGATGGCTTCGTTCAAAGGATACAGCTTTTTCCGCTCTATGCGAGGGTCTTTCACGTCCTTGAAATACTCCGCCAGCGGCGCTCTGGTTCTTGTTTCCATGATCCCCTTCCCAGAAGATCAATTTTACTTTATCATGGCATATATCGTGCCAGTTTTATAACCAATTCAAGAATTTTTAATGCGCTGGCCCTGAAATTTCCGGCTTTTTTTCTGTTAAAAATCAGTGAAAATGTCCTATAGAGCGTTCAATAGAAATGTCCTATCTGATAAATTTAGTCAGGAGGATAAAATTGGGTAAAAAAAAGCAAAGAGCAGTAAAAGCCTACGGG
>JAISQR010000468.1 GCA_031274035.1 Treponema sp.
AATGCCACTGGCCTTTAAGGCTGGGAAGGCGGGCAAAACCTGCCCATAAGCCAGGAGACTTTGGTATACGCCGGGCCTTTCGGCCCGCCCATCTTTTCGGGCTTCGAGGATAGAGCCCAGGGAGTGTACTCATGTTTTTTCCAATTTCTCTCTTTAAAAAAACTATTTTTCGAAGGAAGGCCTTTTCTTTCCTATTTGCCCTGTGTCTGGTTACAGGCGTGGCGTTGTTTTCGGGTTGTGATACGGACAACATAAATAATTCTCCCCAAATTCCCATCCTTTATACCCCCGCCAATAGTGTAAAAAGCGTCTGGTTCTATGAGGATGAAGATCCTTCTAATAATTGGTATATCGCAATCACCGATACCACCTATACCGAATATATGCCATCCAAGCTTGACGGTGAAACCGATATGAACGACGATGAGCTTAACACCGGCAAAGACGCCATCGTGTATTTCGGGACTATTGCGGAAACTACCAATCTATCCCAGTCGACGGGGTTCATATACGTCAAACTTGATGATTCTTTGAAAAGCAGTGAAGCCGATGAGTACTTTGCCGTCCGTTGGGAAAATTATACCGGAACCGGTATAAAGTTATACAGTTCCTATACCAATGGAGGCGTACAAAGTACGCTTGCCGCCGCCAAATCGACATACAATACTAGTTATGATGACAATTGGGAGAACCTTGTGCCATATACCAAAGTCAATGTCCGGGTACCTCTAAAGGGTGATTTAAGTGATTCGGCCTGGGGTGGAACGGTAGAAATAACCGATATCACCTATGCCGATTATATGGATACTCAATATTACTCTGGTGTTACCTATTCGGGCATCATCGTGGGAACTACCAACCCCGTTCAGAGCGAGGGGTATATATATATCAAATATGCTACAAGTGCGTCTTATGAGGGTGGATCAGTTGCGGGCAACTATTATGCCATTCACTGGAAAAATCACACTAACGACACTATCGACTTGTCTGGTGCCGGAGAAGGAGCCGGAAAGACCACCCTGGATGAGGCCCGGAAGGAATATACCGTTGCCAACGGTTATTTCACCTATTATACGACTTTTAACAAATAGCCCTTGGGCGGCGGGTTTATGGGTTTAACGCGATATTGGTTTTTTTTGGGCAAAAAACTTTTCCCTGTCTGCGTTACCTGCGCCGCCCTTGTCCTTTGCCCGGTTTTTCCCGAAGAAGCCCCGGCGGAGGATGATTTTCTCGACCTTTCCCTCTGGGAAGATGAGGGGATCACTGTTGTCGGGACCATAGAAAGTACCCAGCAGATGAGGACCATCTCCAGGGAGGAAATTGAAGAGGCCCACGCCCCGGATACGGCGAGCCTCTTGCAGGAAAGCCTAGGCCTGGGGCTGACCCGGCGCGGCCCCTACGGCAACGAAACGGATATCAACCTCCGGGGTTTTGATACGGAGCGGGTGGCGGTGCTTATTGATGGGATACCGGTGAATTCTTCCCGAACCGGCGGCTTTGATTTTACCACTATCAGCCCGGATTCCATAGAGCGGATCGAGGTTATTTACGGCGGCTCGGATACCAAATACAACGTCTCGGGGGCTTTGGGCGGAGTGATCAACATCGTAACCGTAAAGAAACAGGAGAAAGGCATAAGGTTTGGCGGCGGCATTTCGAATACCTCCGCCATGCCGGGAAAATACTATAACCGGGACGGCAGTCTCGAAGAACCCCGATGGCGAGACCTCGCGGACACCCAAAACCTCAGCCTCTTTGCCGGCTTGGGGGCGGAAAAATTTTCCTGGTCCGCCAACTGGTTCGGTAACCGGGCGGCCAATCATTATCTTTTTACCGCTTCCGACAACTCCCGCCGCCGCAGGGAATATAATGAGGTTTACGATACCGGTTTTAACACTTCCTTTGTTTGGGATTTGCCGGAATACACAAAACTCATCCTCTCCGGGGACATCTATTACGGCGACAAAAATTTTCCTATAACCGGGGGAAGCGCCGGTACATACGGTGATTGGCGGGATTTTTCCACCCGTCAGAACATCATGCTCGACATGCCCCGGATTTTCAGGGACGATCTCGCCGCCGAGGCAAGCCTGAGCCATTCCTGGCAGACCCTGGACTATGAATCGCCCTCCGAAGATTCCCTCCACAAGGAAAGCGCCCTTACGGCGATAAACCGCTGGAGCTGGTATCTCCTGGAAAGCCTCACCCTCAGAATCGGCGGGGACTACCGCTACACCTCCATAGATTCAACCAACGACGGGCTTCGTCACGGCCATGACGGCGGTCTCTATCTTACCGCGGAATACGGGCCCCACAAAAAAATCCTGCTCATCCCTTCGGTAAAGATGGTTTTCAGGAATACCATCGCGGCAGCGGTTCCGAAATTCGGCATAGTCTGGCATGCCGCCGAATCTTTTACCCTCAAGAACAATTATTACCGGAGTTTTAAGTTCCCCGATTTTGACGCTCTCTACTGGAGTCAGTCGGGTAATTACGGCAACCCCGATCTCAAGAACGAAGACGGCTGGGGGGGCGACCTTGTTGCCGAATACCGGTGGAAAAAGTGGGTCCGTCTGGAAAGCGCCTTTTTCGCCCAATGGATCGAAAATTCCATCCATTGGAGCAATACAAGCGGAATATGGCGGCCCGAAAATGTGGCGGAGGCTGTTTTCTTCGGCTGGGACTCCCGGCTCCGTTTTGAGATTCCCCTTCCCTTTAAACAGGTGGAAAAGCTCATCCCCTCTGTCTCCTATAACTATTTGTTGAGTTATGTACTCACCGGCAGAACCGGTTATCGCTTCGGTTTTTCCGGGGATATACGCATCCCCTATGCCCCCCTTCATACTCTGGGGGCCTCCCTGGAAATTCCCTGGCAGACCGGCTCCTTCCTTATTTCCTGCCGCTATGAGGGCCTGCGTTACAACGACTATGTGGCCACCCCTGCCGCCACTATGAATACCGGTAAGCTTGAGCCCACATTTCTTCTTAACATCAATGTAAACCAGGAGATAAATAAAAACCTCTCCGCCTTCGCGGTTCTGCGCAATATCCTGAACAAATCCTACCAGTCCTTTTACGACTATCACATGCCGGGCCTTACCGTTACATTGGGAATGGCAATGAAAATACAATCAGGAGAA
>JAISQR010000515.1 GCA_031274035.1 Treponema sp.
GACCGTTGCTATGCTCACCGCGTTTGATTTTGCCGCTTGTGCGTGTGTCAGAGACTTCCCGCGCCCCTGGTCAAGATCCAGCAATACCTGGCATCTGCGCAGTACTGTCTTTGAAGTATTCTTATTACGGATAATTGTTTTGAGTTTTGCAATCTCTTGGCCCGCCAGGTTAATGTGATACGTTTTCGGCCTCGGCATACTTCATCCCCTTTCTTGAGTAAAGTATACCATATGTTATGCCGTATATCAACGATACAATACACTAGAAGCCGGGAAGAATTATAAACTGGTATTCCGCAAAGGCGCTGGAACAACTGGTAAGAATACATTGGTCTTAACAGACGTGGTAGATGGGAAAATTATCTATCAGCAAGATTTTGCTTCCAAATGATTAAGCTGCAAGGTTCACTTTTGTATAAAAATCTTTGTTCTTTCAGTTTCCTTACGGGGGTATAGGCGGAACGAGGGTTTAACCTGCCTAGGAGTCTGTTGCGCTTTGCGCATAAAATGGTATAAATATTCATATTTATGAATATTTATACCTTACAAACTCCGAATACTCGAAGAGTACAGCATGCCCATTGATCGGGGTTTTTTGCATGAATATGCAAAAATTCACCAAAGTCCCACAGGCTCCTGGGGGTTTTTTTAAAAATATTATGACAGCAGCTTTCCCAAAACTTCAGTTTTGGGAAAGCTGCCCGCAAGGTACGCAAAGAAGAAATACCTTGAAAATTTTGCGCCTGCCTGCCGCATCCTCAACGCGGCAGGCAGTGTTAGGCATTTTACCTGCAATGCTCTGAATTTGAATTGTGCAGGTAAAATGCTTAACTTGTTGACATTAATTTGTTATACTTGGGTAAAATTTTTGCTCACTATACCTTTGATACACATTTATACAGAAAAATCTACAAGTACAACAACCCTAGCGTCGTCCTCCTACATTTTCCAGTGCGCGTGCGGCAAGATTATTAATTGCACTGGTATAGAGCGTTGCGTTGGCAATCTCAACGAGCATCGGTTGGGCCTTTCTGTTCCTGGTAGCCCCCAAAGCGGAGATGAGCGACCGTATTACTTGTTCGTCAGCGCTGGTCCAGTTATTCCTGGTCCGTTGCGTGTGAAGTTCTCTAAGGTAAGAAACCAAGAGATCCACCGCTTCATCGCTTCCCAAGGCGGCCAGGGTACTAACGGCCCCAAACTTTTCATCACTATCATAGCTGCGGGTAAACGACAGGTTAATGTTGGGATACACAGACAGATCAGTTGTGCCGTAACGGCGCAGCATATTAAGCGCAAGTTTCCTCATGGCGGCAAGTTCAATACGATCTTGCGGATCATTCGTAGTATAGAGCCAACCTTCGGCAAGGGCAACGGCGGCAACCCTGGACTTGGATTCGCTTGAGACCCCAGATCTTTCTTCAGTCCTCAATGCAAGATGCTTAACATTGACGGCATTTATTGCACTCCCCACTCCTCTCTCTCCCCGAATTACCTCTATCAGAATATCGGTTGGATCGTCCATAATCTGCGCAAGAGAAATAGACGCCTGATTCCTAACCCGCGCTGAATACCAGCCGATAGACGCAAAGAAGACAGGCAGATATCCGGCGCTGTCCTTGAAGTTTTCCAGGTACAGTATTGCCCCATAGGCTATTCTTTCATTGGCGATCTGAGTCTCCCTGTCCGGCGGGGCAATACTGTTGATATCCTGGAGGAGTTGAGCCACATCGCTTACATAGGATGCCTCTCCAATCTTGCCCAGTGCGATAAGTGCGTCCGCTTTTACCAGGGGGTTGGAGAATACCTTCACGGCCTGCCAAAGATCCGCTCCGGCATCACGATAACCTTCTTCCCTCAAAATCGAGGTGATAAGCCGAACCGCCTCATCGGCGGCATTCCTGTCGGCATTAGTACGTAAGCTGATCTGGTTAAGGTTAATGTTTTTTAGGATCTTTGCAAAAAAATCCACAGACCCTGGAATATTTTCTTTTTGTACCTGTCTAAGAATTTCAAGTTGATTACTGACCGAATGTGCGTTATTATACATCTCGGTGAAGTAATTAAGATCGTTAGATTGTGCAAAAAGAACCGTTACAAAAAAACTGATGAAAATGATACTGATATTTCGTTTCATATATTGACAATAGAATATTTAGAGATAAATTGCAATTGGTAGTTGATAGAGGCAGTATGTATTTTGACGGAAATTTGATTAAAGACGATGAAGGCAGGACCCTTATGCTGAGGGGATGTAATCTGGGAGGAAGCTCCAAACTGCCTGTAGGGACAGGTTCGTTTGTAGGCCGTCCTTTCCCTCTGGAGGAGGCTGAGGATCACTTTGAACGGCTGCGGCGTTGGGGCTTTAACTTTTGCCGTTTTGTGATCACCTGGGAGGCGCTGGAGCACGGGGGGCCCGGCGTATACGATGAAGAATACCTTGCTTTTTTAAGAAAGTTACTGCTTGTTGCGGAAAAAAAAGGAATTTTTGTATTTATGGACCCGCATCAAGATGCCTGGAGCCGATGGACCGGCGGGGACGGGGCCCCTGCCTGGACATTGGACATGCTGGGCATTGACAGGGACAGGCTTGATAGTACCGGCGCCGCGGTTACAGAGAAACATTACCGGGAACTGCACGGCGGCGCACCTTACCCGCCTATGATTTGGCCGGTAAACTACAACCGCTATGCCGCCGCTACCCTGTTTACCCTGTTCTTCGCGGGGAATACCTATGCGCCTGACTGCCGAATCGAGGGTGAGAGCGCTCAAAACTATCTTCAGGAAAAGTATATTGCCTGTATGCGGCACTGCTACAGGCGGCTAAAGAACTGCGCCGCCATTACCGGCTGGGGAACCATGAACGAACCGCATCCGGGCTTCATCGGCTACCGCGACTGCGGAGGGCTTGAAAGCTATGCGGTTGCCCGGGGCCCCATGCCGAGCCCCTTCCAGGCAATGCAGGCGGCTTCCGGCTTTCCGGTTAAGGTTCCGGTCTACCATACGGGGATACGGGGCAGAAGGATAACGGGCAGCGAAACGCTCAACCGGCAGGGCCTGTCCCTGTTTAAAGAAGGTTATGTCTGTCCCTGGGAAGCGGCAGGGGTCTGGACCAGGGAGGGCGGTAAGCCCCGGCTTCTTTTGAAGGATCATTTTGCCCTGGTTAACGGCAAACCGGCCGGCTTTACCGATGAATTCCTAAAGCCCTTCTGCATACGGTTTATCCGCCGTATGAGGGAAGCCAACGAAAAGGCTGTCTTCTTTATAGAAGGGATACCTCACGGCGCTCATCCCTCGTGGTCGGCTGCCGACGCCGAAGCAGCCGGTTCCGCGGCGGTCAACGCTTTCCACCACTATGACGGTCTTACCCTCTTTACCAGGCAATTCCGTCCCTGGCTTACCGCCGATCCCGCCCGCATGAAGCTCATTCTGGGCAGAAAAAAGACGGCCGCGTTTTACGCCTCGTGCCTAGCCGCCGGTATGGCGTGGTCGCGTGAAAATATGGGTAATATCCCCTGTCTTTTGGGGGAATTCGGCCTGCCCTTTGACCTTAACGGGAGGCGGGCCTTTAAAACCGGTGATTACCGTCTCCATGAAGAAGCCCTGTCCCTCTACTACGACGGCATCGACCAAAATCTCCTCCATTCTACGATATGGAATTACACGGCGGATAATACCCATGCGGCGGGGGACGGCTGGAATGGGGAGGATCTTTCTATATTCAGCGAAGGCCAGCCGCGCGCCCTTGGCGGCTGGCTGCGTCCCTACCCTATTGCGGCGGCGGGCAAGCCGGTCTTCCTCCACTGGGACAGGAAGAAAGGACTGTTCCGTTTCCGCTTTCAGGCCGACAGCAGAATCTCCGCCCCTACGGAAATCTATCTACCTGCGGAATGGTTTGGGCAGAGGTTTACCGTAACGATAGAGGCTCACGGGCCGGGCCGGGAAGGGCTAACCTGGGGGTATAATGCTGAAGTACAGAGGCTCTACATGAGGAATACAGGCTTTGACGGAGAAATTGAAATTCAGGTGAAAACTAACAAACCGGATAAAATTTAGACACGGCTGAGTAGTTACAAAAATCCGCAAGAGTTTTGGACAAAGCCCCGCAAACTTCCATAAGGCCGCCCTCTCCGTATATTCAGGTACTTTGCCGTATCACAAGTTCGGGCTGGATACTCATGGAGGAAAAAGCGTTTTTACCGCTTATAAGGCTTTCCAGAAGCTGTACGCTGAATAAGGCGCTCATCTCCCCCTTGTTGTCCACCGTGGTTAATTCCGGGGTGCAAATAAGGCTGTACTCCGAGTTATTATAACCGGTAACGGCAATATCCCGCGGAACGGATAAGCCGGTACGGATAAAACCCTTCATTAACCCAACCGCGGTCAGGTCTTCCCCGCATACCACAGCGGTGGGCCTCTTGCTCAAGACCAAAATACGGCTGGCAGCATCCTGTCCGCCCTCCAAACCATAGCCGGTGTGCAGTACCCGCTCCTTGTTGTCCCGGACTTCCAGTTTTTCCATAGCCTGAATAAATCCCTTCATCTTTATCTTTGCACTGTTGGTATCCAGGTCCTTTACATATACCATATCCCGATGGCCCTTCCGTGCCAGATGCTCTACCGCCAACCCTATACCAAGCACATCATCCACCAGTATAGAATAGGAATTCGGCAGCATTAATTCCCCATTGGCGATAACCACGGGCATATGTTTCAATTCCGTCTCTACCTCGGTATCCTTCCCCAGTTTATTAAACACCGAACCCACCAGTACCACACCGTCCACCTGCCGCTGGGCTAGGCTGTGCATATAACGCCGGGTTTCCTCCAGTTCGCCGCCGGTATTACAGATAATCACGTTATACCCATGCCGGCTGAAAGCACGTTCAATCGTATAGGCGGTACGAGCGTAATAGGGCGCCCGCATATCCACCGTTAAGATGGCCACGGTTTTCATGGATTTTACCACAAGCCCTCGCGCAATGGCGTTGGGAGTATATTGATATTTGTCCAGCACTGCCTGTATTTTTTCCCGGGTGGCGGGGGTAACATTAGTTTTATTGTTCAATACCCGGGAAACAGTGGAAATGGATACCCCAGCCTCTTCGGCTATATCGTATATATTCATATATACCCTTTGGTTGTTAGAAGCCTTTTTAATGATGTACCTTTTTAAACAATCTATGCAACGGGTTAAAAAAAAAACAGGCGATGGGTAGCGGGGGGATAGCAGCCTGTTGCACTTGTGGATTTTTTGCTCAGTGTGCCTTTGGCACACTGAGCAAAAAATCCCGATCAATGGGCATGCTGTACTCTTCGAGTATTCGGAGTTTGCAAAGTATAAATATTCATGTTTATGAATATTTATACCATTTTATGCGCGAAGCGCAACAAACTCCTAGGCTAAAATATAATTTTGGAGGCGGTTTTACAGCATGCAGAGGGTATTACACCCGCACATTTCAATAAAAATCAACGGACCTGTTCCAGAATTTTAAGCATTGTCCGAACACAACAGATAGTTTAGAGAAGAAACAATTCAGTATCCACTTTTCAGTTTTCGGACGGTTCCATAATAAGAAGATGTCGTTTTTCGTCAAGAAACGGCACTTCAAGCGGGATAAGTTCCCAGCGATTAACATGCCTTTCGACAAGGCGGATCTCCTCCAAGGTTTTTTCCTTGCGTCCCTTGTATGCGGCAAGTATACCGCCGGGGGCAAGCAGGCGGGCAAGTCCCTTGAACAGATTGTTGTCCATAGATTTAAATGCGCGGAAAACAATAACATCGAAACGGCCCGGTACAGCCTGTTCCATTTCGATTTCTTCAAGTTCAGCATTAGGCAGGCCCAGTACCGCAAGAGTATTGCGGAGAAAGCCCGCCCTCCGTCCCATCTTTTCAATAAGGGTAAAGCGGCACCCAGGCAAGACGATTGCCAGGGGTATGCCGGGGAGGCCTGCCCCGGAACCGGCATCGGCAATGGCAGGATAGTTCAAGGCACAATCCTCTTCTGCGCCGCCTTTCCCCAAGCGCCTCTCTTCGACTATACGCCCTATAATGTCCACAGGAGCAAGCGAATCGAGAATATGCTTAACAATAAGTTCATAGGAATCTGCGGCTTTCACAAGCCCGTAAGCTCTGTTAAAAAGTTCTATCTCTGCAATGTATCTGCCCAGCAATCCTAAGATACGGTCCCTATCACTTAAAAGGCTGCACGCAGGATACAATTCCTGCAAACAGATAAGACCTTCTTCCAGGACATGCTCCGGGGAAGTGGAAGTATTTACCATTTAATTTACTGTTCCGGCTGTATGCGACATTGCAAACCGCCTGTAAAGCGCGGCGAACATATACAGTCCTGTTAGGCGGTGCGGACGCACTTACATAGCATCCAAACATGGATATTGGGCGTTTTCATTTCAATCTTTTTGTAAATTTCTTTATTTCATTATCATACTGTTTGCTTTGTTTTTCATAATGGCCAATTTGTCTATCCAGTTCTTTTATACGGGCATCCCACATTTGATCCCACCATGAGAGTTTATCTTTATCTATTAAGGCTAATTTTTGGGCATTTAAATCGCGAACACGCCAAAAATTAACTTCTTTTAGTGCTTCTCGAAGTGCAATCTGAGCGGTAATGTCATTTTGTGTAAAATTATTTACCTCAATGAGATCAGGAGCAACTAAACTTGTATTCCCATCTGCAAAAATAGAAAATGATACAGTGAAACAAACGAACAAAAATGCTCTTTTTATAAAATTCTTCATCAATTTCTCCTTAATTTTTGTATTATTCAAACAACACTACCCACAATAGCTTTGAAAAAATTCCATAAATGAACTACCTCGCCCTTTAGGGCGGGGTATCAGATTTTTTCGATCCGAAAAATCTGTCGATGGATAGTAAATTATCAATACTACGCGGTTTCATACCCCGCCATCTGTGGCAAAAATTTAAATTTTCGCCCTAAAGCTCCCCCGCGAACCGGTTCTTTAGATATTACACCCGCGCATTCCAATCAACAACCTCGCCCTGAAGGGCGAGGTTGTTGTTTTGGTAAGGTATTAAACCCTTCGCAAACCAATAAACTTTCCCCTAATAATCCATTTATCATTCCTTGCCTTACAAAAAAAATTAATATATCTAAATATATTTGTCAATTACTTTGTTCTATAAAAAATGTATAGTGAGCCTTTCCCAAAACCCGGTTAGTTTTGGGAATACATCGTATTATTTGCGGTTTTTCTCCGGCTTCTTCTCTTGACGGTTTTTCAGCAGTTCCGCAAAAGGATTATACATGGTTCCATCATTATCGCGGTCCGGCTTGGAGTAAGGCGGCGGGGACGAAGGGCGCTCTCTATTATTGGGTGCAGAAGCGTCGCCTTTACCGGCGGGTTTGGCATTACGGCCTTGCGGCGCGGAGTACGGGGCAGGTTCCTGTGTATCCTGCCTTTTCACCACAACCTTCTTTTTGCCGTCGGTATTTCCGGGCGGAGGCGCCGCCTGTTTCACCGCTTCCGCCCAGGATTTCCGCGAAAGGCTGATCCGCCTCCGGTCGAGGTCCAGACCAATCACCCGAAATTCCAGCACATCGCCCACCTTTACCGCTTCCATAGGATCCTTTATAAAATGATCGCTCATTTCGGAAATATGCACCAAGGCTGTTTCCTTGATGCCCAGGTCAACAAAAGCGCCAAAGTCTACCACATTTTTGATCTTGCCGGTTATCATCATACCTTCTTTAAGGTCCTCGAAGGTAACGACCCCCTTCTGCATAATAGGCTTGGGGTAGCCGTCGCGGGGATCGCGGTTAGGCTTTTTTAGTTCCTCTGCAATATCGTTGATGGTTGTATCCCCTATCCCGTGCTCTTTTTTCAACTGAGCGATAAGCTCCGAGGAAAGATTGCCCGTTATAGTAGAAGTACCGGAGGCAGACAAACCTGCCCCCAGTTTTTCGCGGATAACACGGGCTACGGTGTAGTTCTCGGGGTGAACCCAGGTATTATCCAGAGGATCGTTGCTTTCAGGTATCTTGAGGAATCCTGCGCATTGCTCAAAGCTCTTGGGCCCCATGCCGGGGATAGTGTTCAGTTCTTCCCTTGAGGATATCTTCCCCTTCTCCTCGCGGTACTTGACAATCTTCTTGGCAAGGGAACTGTTGATCCCCGACACATAACGGAGAAGGGATGCGCTTGCCGTATTGAGGTTGACCCCGACGTTGTTCACGACGGAAGATACCACCTCGTCAAGCATCTCTGAAAGCCGTTTTTGGTTTACATCGTGCTGATAAAGCCCAACCCCAATGGACTTGGGGTCTATCTTCACCAGTTCTGCAAGCGGGTCTTGCAGACGGCGGCCTATGGAAATGGCCCCGCGTATGGTCAGGTCCAGATCGGGGAATTCCTCGCGTGCAATATCGCTGGCAGAATATACCGAAGCGCCGTCCTCGTCAACCACGGTGTAGAGTATTTCCAGATTGTTTTCGGCTATGACGGCGCTTACAATTTCCTGTACATCCCGCGTTCCGGTTCCGTTACCTACGGCAATAAGCTGAATATCGTAGTTTTTTATTCCCTTGAGGATCAGATGTTTGGCTTCTTCAACCTTGTGGTTGTAGATAACCATACTATCCAGGTACTTTCCTGTGTCGTCAAGGAAGGCGCACTTGGTTCCGGTGCGTATACCGGGGTCTATACCCAGCACCCTTGTACTCTTGATAGGCTGCTGCATGAGAAGGTTCTTGAGGTTCTGGCTGAAGATTGATATACCGTGATCGTCGGCGGTATCGCTCTGATTCCCCCGTATCTCGCGGCGTACCGCAGGGGAAAGCAGTCGTTTAAGGCCGTCTTCAATGGCCGTGCGGTGATATTCGTTATGGATTTCGTACTTGTTCTGCAGCATCTGCGCCGCTGTATTTTCATCAACATCAATGGTGATTTCAAGAATCCCTTCCCGTTCACCCCTGTTTATGGCAAGTATCCGGTGCGCTTTAATCTGGGAAAGCGGCTCGTTGTAATCCCAGTACATCTGGTAGGTAGAGGTTTTTTTCGCTTCATCGTCTCCTACGCCTTTAACTATGACCCTTCCGTCCTTTTGGTAGAAGCTCTTCACCGCGCCCCGGTTCTCCGTATCCTGAGAAATCCGCTCTGCTATGATGTCCATGGCTCCCTGCAAGGCATCTTCGGCGCTTGCAACCGAAAGTTCGGGCTGTTCGGTGTTTTCCCTGATAAATTCAGCCGCCTTTACCTTGAGGGCTTCGGCGTCCAGCTTCAACATTGCTTCAGCAAGAGGTTCAAGCCCCCTCTCAACAGCTATCATGCCTCTGGTCTTCTTCTTCCGCTTGTAGGGAGCATAGATATCCTCCAGTTCTGTAAGCGTTGCCGCCTTTCTGATATTGCCGAAAAGCTCCTCGTTCAGCTTCCCCTGGTCAAAGATACCCCGGATTATCTCCAGACGCCGTCCTTCCAGGTTCTTCCCCGCGGTAAAAAGGTGATCCGCATCCCTTACCTGAACTTCGTCCAGGGTGCCCGTCATCTCCTTCCGGTAACGGGCAATAAAGGGCACGGTACAGCCCTCGGCAATAAGGCTGGTTACGGCTTCAACCTGCCCCTGCCTTATACCAAGCTGCTCGGCAATACGCTTCCTTAAATCCGCTTCGTCTATAACAAGACTGTCAATAAATTCCTTTGTTAATTCCATAGATTACTATTTTAACAAGAGAAGGGGTTCTGGGCAAGACGTTCAGAAAAGAACCGCCTGGGAGTTTGCGGGGCTTTGCCTAAAAAGTGTATAAATTTGCCTCTTAAACAGTCAATTTTTTTTCCTGTAAATAGTATTTTGGTACTATCGATTTTTAAGAAGACGTTTTATAGTTTATATTATGGAAAGAAATCAATTACCCCTCGTTTGGGAAAACCCTGAAATTCAGGAAATCAACCGGCTGCCTATGCGCAGTCCGCTTTTGCCCTTTGTTTCCGCGGAGGCTGCTCTGGCCGAGGCTATTGCCGGGCCGGAGTTCAGCATACCGGAACGGAATTCTCTGTATCAAAGTTTGGATGGGAAGTGGCAGTTCAAGTTGCTTGATAATCCCAGCGGGGACTTGCCGCAGAACGATCCGCGGCTTCCCGCTCTTGGCAATATTCCCGATTGGGTAAATCCAGAATTCAGTGCGGCGGCTTGGCCCCTCATACAGGTTCCCGGCACGTGGACCAGGCAAGGCTATGATAAGCCGCACTATACCAATGTGCAGATGCCCTTCCAGGGCCAGCCCCCCAATACGCCGGATCAGAACCCTACCGGCCTCTACCGCCGGAATTTTATTGTTCCGGCAGAATGGAAGGGCCGCCGTGTGGTACTCCACATAGGATCGGCTGAAAGCTGTACTATTATCTATATTAATGGTGTTGTTGCAGGACTTGCCAAGGATTCAAGACTCCCCTCGGAATTCGATATTACATCTTTTTTAAAGGAAGGGGAAAATGTCCTATGTCTTAAAGTGGTACGGTATTCCGATGCAAGTTATGTTGAGGATCAGGACCAGTGGTGGTTTGGCGGTATACACCGGAGTGTGTTTCTTTATGCTACGGAGGAATGTTACATTGCGGATGTAAAGGCGGTACCGGGCGATTGCGGTAAAACGGGGAAACTTTTGCTGGAGGTCATGCTGGGCGGCAAGCTCCCCGAAGCGCGCAGCACGGGGAATTCTCCGGTGGATCCTCATTTAAAGGAAAGCCCCTTCATTATAAAATATGCCCTGTATCCATTTGCACTGCCTGCGGATATGGATAGCGCCGTGAAAGCGGCGGCTCAGTTTGCCGAGGGGAAAGATATCGTCCTTTCAGGGGAAATTACTTTGGCCAGTAATTTACGGCTCAACTCCAACACTGCCCTTGCAGAAATTTGTGTGCCTGATCCAAAGCCTTGGTCCCATGAACACCCCAACCTCTATGTTTTGCAGATAAGCCTATACCGCGATGGACGCCATATCGAAAGTACAGCCTTTCTTACCGGTTTCCGTTCCTCGGTAGTTGCTAACCGTGAACTCCTTATCAACGGAAAGCCCGTCTACATTAAAGGGGTAAACCGCCATGAGCATGATGAAAAAACCGGTAAGACTCTTTCTACCGCGGCTATGGTCAGGGATATTCAGTTATTAAAGACACATAACTTCAATGCCGTGCGTACTTGCCACTATCCTGACGACGAGCGTTGGTACGATCTCTGCGACCGCTATGGGATTTATCTTGTGGATGAGGCAAACATTGAAAGCCATTGTTTCTATGATCAGCTTTGTACGGATTCAAGATGGTCATACGCATGGGTATCGCGCATTGAACGCATGGCAGAAAGGGACAAGAATCATCCTTCGGTGATCATCTGGTCATTGGGGAATGAAAGCGGGTACGGCTTTAACCATGATATGGGAGCGGCCTTCCTCCGCCGCTATGATCCATCGAGGCCGCTTAACTACGAGGGCGCTATTCGGCCCCGCGAGCGGGGACAGGGCAGCGCGAATCTGGATTCGTTGCAAGACGGCAGGAATGTTACCGATATTATTGGGCCTATGTATCCGCAAATTGAACTTATCACCGATTTTGTAAAATACCGCGACGATTACCGTCCGCTTATTATGATTGAATACAATCATGCCATGGGAAACTCCAACGGCAGTCTTGCCGATTACTGGAAGGCCGTCGAAAGTTACCACGGGCTTCAGGGCGGTTTTATATGGGATTGGATAGATCAGGGGCTTGAAGAATTTGCATCCGATGGGAAGAAGTACTGGAAGTACGGCGGTGATTTTGGGGACGATCCCTCAGATTACGATTTCTGCCTTAACGGACTTATCCTTCCCGACCAGACGCCCAAGCCGGCTATGGCCGAATGCCGTGAAGTCTTTTCGCCTGTGCGCCTTGTTCCTAAGGCGGATAAGCCCTTCAGTTTTATCCTGCAAAACCGTTTCGATTTTTCCACTCTGGAAAATGTATTGCTCACCTGGAAACTGTGTGCTGCAGGCGCTTCAACCGGCGAAACGATACTGTTCAGGGAAACCATCTCCCTGCCGGTTTTGCCCCCCGGCGGGGAGGCCGAACTGAAAATGCCTATCCATAATAATATCGATTTGCAGAATCTTCCGGGGACGGTATACGTTCATGCCGATTTTTGCCTGAAGAATGATACTCCTTGGGCAAAAGCAGGGCATGTTATTTGCAGCGCTGAACGGATTATCCGTGAAACTTTTCCTGCAATACAAACAGAGTTGCAGGAGCAGGAACTGAGGGAATTCGCGGCCCAATTTACGCCGTCCCTTTTCCGTATTCCTACGGAGAACGACGGCCTTAAAAATTACAGGCATCTGAGCAAGGACCCCGCCGCGGAATTCTATTACAGGAACAAGGCCATGTATTACTGGCTGGACCTCGATCTTATGCATCTTCGTATTACCGGTGAACGGACAGAAGATATTACCTGGGAGGCCCCGGCTAAACGTTACAGCGCATTGCTCCTTGCCGGACCCGGCGCTGAAGCAAATTACCGGGATAAGGTCCTTGGGACATACACCTGCATCTGCTCGTCTCAACCAGGAAAACCTCTTGTCCTGGACATTACCTTCGATCTGGAACCAAGCCTGCCGGAATTCCCCAAGGTTGGTATAAGCGCAAAGATACCTGCCTATTACCGCGATATTGTTTGGTTCGGCAAGGGTCCGCATGAAAGCTACCCCGACCGGCTTGCGGGCGCTTACCTCGGCCTGTATAAACACACGCCGGAGGAACTTGAAACAGCCTATATCGTACCCCAGGAAAACGGCAACCGTAGCGGCGTCAGGAGTATTTCACTTTCGGGCAAAGATGTTCCTACAGGCAAACCGCGCTCGTTTACGGTTTACGCCGAAAAGCCGGTTAATTTTTCTATCAGCCGTTATGAACCGGAAAATCTTATGGCGGCTCTTCATACCTGCGATTTAAAGGATGTATCGGCTGGATCCAACGGCTATTACTACCTTAATATCGACATTGCCCAGCGTGGTGTAGGCACCGCAACCTGCGGTCCCGACACCCGGGAAGAATACCGCGTCAGGCCGGGTATATTCAAAATGAAGCTGTTTGTACTATAACTCAGGAAGAGAAAGATAACTTATTCAGCCGTTCTACAGGCGGCTGAATAGCATCATTGCAGATTCACACTCCGCAGCATCTTTTGTATTTTTTGCCGCTGCCGCAGGGGCAGGGGTCGTTGCGGCCTACCTTGGGTTGGGTGCGCCGGATGGTCTGTTCGGGCGCGGACTCCGTATCTTCATTGTCAAGGCCCGCTTCGCGTTTGAATTTGTTAATTTTTTTTGAGCGCTGATATATCATCTTATCCGGATCGCGGGTACGCAACGCCTCGTTAAAAAAAGAACTGTGAAGCGCGTATAATTCGGGAAACTTTTCTTTTAAACGTTTAAGCTGCGGATCGTAGATATGTTTATCCTGGAGAATGAGACACTCTATGGCCATTACCTCATACTCATATCCATCTTCTTCAAATTCATCGAATTCATCGAATTCGGCGTTTAATATCCTTAAAAGGTCGCGGAAAATTTCGGGAAACCCTTTTTTCACCAAGCCTTCAATTTCAAAGTTCAGTCTTATGTCATCAAGTTTTATCCGGGCCAGTACATCGTCTATATTCGGAAGCAAATCCGCCAGTTCCTTTAGTTCCGGGTAAAAATCTGTCATGCCTTCGCTCGGGATAGTCCGCAGTATTTCTATCAGGGCATGTTCACCGTCCGTCCGTCCGTTCCGTCCGCCTTCGCGTGTCAGGCGGATAATTTCCCGTAAATGGCCCCTGGCAATGACGCTGTTTTTAATGCCGGCGGTAATAAAAGCGTAGCAATAGAGATGGATTTTTTCCCACTCATTTACTTTGACCGCCTTGACCGCTTCAAGCGCCTCAGTGGCAAGATTCTTTAGTTCATTCCATATATCTTTATTTTTTGCATCTACAGCAATGCAGGAAATAAGCAACGACCAGCCGCTAATGGAGGAACGATCAAGGGTAAGCGCACGCCGTACTTCATTAAGGGCTTTCTTGTGCCAACCGCGCTCGAGATAACTTTCGGCAAGCTCTCTTGCATAATAGGGGTTATCGGGATATCTGCGGCAGAGTTCCGCCCAAATTTCACAGGCCTTACCGGTTTTGTTATCGGCCATCAGGGACTTTGCGTATTGTTCTCTGACATTGTCCAATTCAGGGTGGCGTTTCAGAATTTTAACGTAAAGTTCCGCCGCCTTGTCGTGCCTGCCCACGCGATCAAACCGTTGGGCTTCGTGGAAGAGCGGCGCAATAGAGCCGGGCAACTCGCCGATGGCATCGTATTCGGCGCGTTTTTGCTTGTCGCTGAGGGTTTCGTAGGCCGCGCGGATTACCTTGAATTCCTCGGGGGAGCGGTCGGGCTGATATTTGCGTACCAGGCCGAAATATGCCCGCTTTATCTCCGCATCTACGGCAGTCTTTGCAATACCAAGCGTTTCGTAATGGCTTTTTTTCGCTTTATTAAAAAGAATCAAAAAAACCTCCAAAAATAGGTCCGCCGCCGGCCAAGTTCGGCAAGGGCCTCCACGGCAAGCATGTTCCCGCGGTCTTTTGCCAGCGCCCTGGCGAAACAATCCGCAGCGCGGGCATAACGGTTTGCCAATGCCCAAAGACAACCCTGCATGTTAAGGATGCGCACACTTTGACGGGGAAGACCCCGCGCCGCCTTTGCAGCCGCCTTCCATTTTTTTTGTTCCGCAAGAACACCCAGCCGTTCAACCCCTGGTTCCTGCGGTTCGTCTCTATTCTCTCCAAGTTCATACCGGCAGATTTCCGCAAGCCGCTCTGCACCATCATGCCCCGGATCCAGCAGGCAGGCAAAACATGCGTAACGGAGGGCGCCGCTCAAATTCCGCTGTTTCGCCGCCGCAAGACCCAGCCGATAATAGCGCCCCGCGATCTCCGCTTTCATGGAACTTCCCTTCCTGTTAAATCGAATTTTGCAGTTATCGCCGCCGGACCGCGCCAAGCCAAGGTTATCACAATAGTTTATCCAGTTTTTCCATCATTTCAAGCATGGCCAGCAATTCATCACGCAGCTTATCGGCCCGCTCCTCGTTTTTTAACAGAATTGCTTCCTTGAGGCTCTGCACGAGCATTTTGATATCTCCGCCTATATCCCTGTCCGAAGCGATAAGTTTTTCGGCCTTGCGTATCAGGGGGCGGAATTGCCGCGCCCCCTCTACCTGCTCCCATTTCGATATATCCAACACGGGCCTGGCCTTTACCCCGGTTGTGCTAATTTCGGCGGAAACCTGCTTGCTGGTGGAAACAACACTTGCCTTTACCTGGAGGATGCCGTTCATATCATAGCCAAAGGTTACTTCAACCTGCTCCTTCCCTTCCCTGGCTGGGGGAATTCCGGTAAGGCGCACCTCGCCGAGCCGCTCATTGTTAGCCGGATCGGAGGACTCCCCCTGATACACCTCAATTACCACACTGGTCTGGTAATCAACGGATGTATAGTAGATTACCGCTTTTTCGGTCGGAATCGTCGTGTTCCGCGGGATGATGGGGTCGAATATCAGCCGTTTTCCGAACAGACCGTCCCGCAGGGGCGCCGTTCCAAGGGTGTAGGGGCATACATCGGTCAACACGAGGTCTTCGTTATTGATGCTGCCCTCAATGAGCCCTGCCTGAATCGCCGCGCCGCGCGCCACCGTTAAATCCGGGTCTACCAGAGAACGGGGAACCGCGCCGAGGGTCTCTTCCACCAATTTTTTTACACACGGGATTCGCGTGGAACCGCCCACGAGAAGAACGACTTGCAAGTCTGAAGGGGTCAGCCCTGCATCCGCCAAGGCGCTCATCATAGGTTCCCGGGTCAAGGCAATCTTCTCCGATACCCAGTCCTCAAATTCCGAACGGCGGACGGTCTTCTCGATAGAAACCGGCTTCCCGTCCTTACCGGTTAAGAGGAAGGGAAGCGATATCTTGTACTCATCCTCGGCGCTTAACGCTATTTTACAGTCCTCCGCCGATTTTTTAAGCCGCATAAGGGCGCGTTCATCACCTGACGGATCCACAGGACCCGATGGATCCGCGAGATGGCGCATAATGATTTCGTCAAAATCTTTGCCGCCCAGGTGATTATTGCCGCTGCTTGCCTTTACGTCGATGACCCCTTCAAAAAGCTCAAGTACAGTAACATCAAGGGTGCCGCCGCCCAAGTCGAATACCAGCACGTTCTTACATTCCTTGAGATTTGAAAGGCCATAGTCCAGCGCCGCCGCGGTAGGCTCGTTGATAATGCGTTCCACATGCAGGCCCGCAAGCTCCCCCGCCCTCGCCGTTGCCCGCCGCTGAACGTCAGTAAAGTAGGCTGGTACCGTGATTACCGCCCGGTCAATCTTTTCTTTCAAGCTGCTCTCCGCGCAGCGGATCAGATAACTCAGGAGCATCGCCTGAATCTCCTCCGGCGCATACTCCTTTCCGTGGGCTTTGAGCGTTTCGCCGCTGCCGGTAAGCCGCTTAACCTCCATGAAGGTACAGTCGGGCCGCGTAAAAAGATATTCGGCGGCTTCCTCGCCCACCAAAACCGTACCATCCTGTCCGATGTGCACTACCGAAGGAGTAACCGCCTTTCCCAACGAGTTGGGAAGAAGTTTCGGCGCGCCGTCAACAATACAGGCGATTTCCGAGGTAGATGTTCCTAAATCTATACCGACTATTCTACTCATTTTCTCTCTTCTTCAATTTGATCTTGACTTTCATCTTCATCCCTCGTTTCCGTATTCTCATCTTCTATAACATCCTCATTCTCAATTTTATCTTCATACCGATCCTCCATTCCGGCATCCTCCTGTCCCCTGCTAACCACAACCGCAGCCTTGCGTACAAGATCGTTCTGATACATGTAACCGCTCTGGAGCACCAGAACCACTTGCTCGCGGGGAAGAGGCGATTCGACACTTGCCTTAACCGTATGATATTGAGGATTAAGGAATTGACCTTCTTCACCAAAACGGAGTATGCCGCAACCGGCGGCGATACCGCCGGAATTTTTCCAGAGGAGGCCGGCTTGATGCATTAATTCTTCACTGCCGCTCCGCCGCGCATAGGCATAAAAATCTTCAAGAAGATCGCAAAGGCTTATAGCCGCAAACGCCAACCGGTTTGCACGGGTCTTTTCGGCGTTCAACGCCTCCTGCAAAACCCGCGTATCCTGTTCCTTTACCAAATCGTAAATTTCTTCAATTTGTAGGGAAACATCGGTTTGCTTCTTGCCGAGTTCCGCTAAAAGCTCCTGCCCCGCCGCCGCAAGTTCCGCAAATTCGTATTCGGGGAGCCTCCCTGTTTCACGGAAAAGCAGTTTGTCAAGCTCAGTTTCAAAATTTAACATAGTTTAGCTTTAGTATACCAGAAAAAGAGATTATCTACAAGAAGGTACAGGACAGATTTTAGCCGATATAATTGCAAATTTTTCATCGTTTTAATGCGGCGGCTCAATACCTGAAGACCTAATCCCCCTCATGAGCCGCTTTGAGTGTAAAGAGCAGAGACCGGGGTTCTGGCAAATCGACCTCGTTCAGCATGAAGGGAGAATTCGCCGGGGCTACGCCGTGCCAAATTGGTTGTATAACGCCCTGACGGGCGCTGTTTTTGGGCGGACCCGTATTCTGTCTGATTGCCATGCTGCTGGCCTAAACATTAGGGATAGTATTCCACTAATGGCGGAAGATGTCAATAAGTACGGAGTAAATAGAAATTTCCGTAAACGCAAAAGGCGCCGGTTCTTTACCTTACAAACTCCTAGGAGCCTGTTGCACTTGTGGATTTTTTGCATATTCATGCAAAAAATCCCGATCAATGGGCATGCTTTCGGAGTTTGCACGGTATAAATATTCATGTTTATGAATATTTATACCGTTTTATGCGCGAAGCGCAACAAACTCTTTGTGATCTTTGACCGGCGGCTCCAAACGAAAGCATTGAACTGGGAAGAACGGCTCAGTTGGACCAGTACCGATGGTATAACGGTGGCGGGGTGTTAGAGAAACAGGGTATGGGGAAATAAGGAGTGTTTTTTTGTAATTAGTCTTTGACTTTATCTATTTTCTCGTATAAAATAAGGAACGCGCTACAGGCATTTCTTTCTAGGAGTTTGCGGGGCTTTGCCCGAAAGGAGCCCCGTTAATCGGAATTTTTGCATGAAGGTGTGCCAAAGGCACACTGAGCAAAAATTCACTAAAGTCCCATCGGACACGAAGTGTCCGCGGATCCTAGCAGCCTGTTGCACTTGTGGATTTTTTGCATGAATATGCAAAAAATCCCGATAAAGGGGCATGCTTTCGGAGTTTGCAAGGTATAAATATTCATGTTTATGAATATTTATACCATTTTATGCGCGAAGCGCAACAAACTCCTAGTGGATAGTGTTAAGGGAAAGGTCTATATTTTATTTTTGGGGGAAAGAAAATGGCTGGGTCTGTCTTGGAAAAGATGCAAAAAGACGCCTCTGATGGTGTTATGACGGTTTTGTACAACAAAATAAACGAATTGTTTGGCGCGGGAAATCAGTTGTTCGCCATGGAATTTCCGGCGCGGCCGCTGAATATACGTACATACGAGTATTCCAGCGATGATAGTTACAGTGTATTGACCAAGCCGTATCCGGTACAAGAGGCTGAATTCTTTCTGTCCGATGAGTTGTTTGACGTAGCGCCGATTGTTCAGGGACCAAACGGAGAACGGCTCGCGGTTGTCTATAATACTTTGTTGAACAATTTAGTTCCCCGGCTTGAGGAGCTAAGAACATTTGTTAATGATCAGAAAAATCTACGCAACTGGCTATTAGCCGAAGTCGAGGACGAATTTGACGGAGAAAGGCGAAAACTCTCCCGAATTGCGATTGCGAAGAAACTGTACGGGGAGTTTCTTAAAAAGCGCAATGACTGGTATGCGGAGAAAAATACATATTACGATGAATGTAAAAAGAAAAATGATCTTGATGAATATGCCCGGTGGCTTTCTTCGGAAGGTCTGGTCCGGGAAGATGAAATCAATAATTTCTACAATGATGCGATAGTACGGGGGAACTATCACGAGGTTTTGACGCTTCTTGGATTTTTGAACGTATCGTCACCTTCGGAAGTACTGGAGAATACCAAACAAAAGATGCGCAGCAGTCTTCGGCGGTCCCTGGACGGTTCGACGGATGTATACCCTGTTCAGTTTCAACCGAGCAACTGGTTTCAATCCCTGCGGCCCAATATGAGCCCCAAAGACTTGACCATGGCTACCGACAGTTTGATAGCGGAATACCGCGGCAAACAAAGCCGGTTGAGAAATCTACAGGCGCAGCTTTCTGAATTAACCGTCATAGAAATAAGTCCGGAAGCCAGGCGGGAGATGGAGAATGACATCAGGGAAAAAGAGCGGGTATTGAGCGAGGCGGAACAGAGCCTTGTTAAACAGTATGGCTCCGGGGCGCTTTCGGCGGTTAAGGCGGTTGTCAATATCTATAAAGAAGCTGCCGATCCGGTTGTACAGGCAACTGCCGTTATAAAACAAGTTCAAGGTGCTGCAAAAGATGGTACAGTAACTCCTGATACGGATCGTATTTATAAAATGGTTGAAGGCATCGCGGAGGACGCTATTACCGGGATTACCACATCACTTACTAAACAAGCTGAGACTAACCGGCAATTGCAAAAACTAACCGATGTCCGCATGGCTTTTACGGAAGCGAAGGTTAAAGATATGCGGTTGCAGCGGCTGCGGATTGAGGAGCAAATCCAAAATGTGCAGGCCGATATTGAATTTTTATCCCCGCTGGTTTCCGGCGCCATTGCGGCAAATAACAAAGGCGAGGCTGAAAAAAATAGTGAAAGTACAAAGGAACCCGATCTGATGACATCTTCGACTGAAGTTACTGATGATAACAGTTTTACGGATATTATTATTAAAGGCGAGGATATCGCCAGTTCTTCCTCGGATTCTTCGAGTTCCTCCGCCAGTCAAAGCGCTTGGAATGTGGGGGGATGGTTCTGGTCTGCCGGGGGTCAACAAAGCGCGAGTTCGGCGGCCTCGAACGAGGAAAAGCAAACTATGCAAAAAAAAGTAGAGATAGGCCTGCGGATCAAGAAGGTTACTTTTGACCGGGGCGGGTGGTTTAATCCCAATGTGTTCAAACTGAGTAACAATTATTACCGGCTTGCCGAGATGAAATTCAGCAAAGGTATAACAAAAGATAATGTACAAGCCTGTATGAAAGATTCAAGCCCGTCTGCGGCTCTCAAGAAACTGGTAACGTATATAGGGGAAGACGGGCAAAAAAAAGAGTTGAGTTATACCCTTCCGGCGTTTCCTACCGGATTTATAATCGCAAAAGATATAACCATTAGAATCCAGGCAAGCGAGGAGGAATCAAAATCAAACCGGGAATATATGGAAAGTAATCACAGCAGCAGCGGCGGCTTTCTTGGGTTTAGAACCAGCACCTCCGGGTCAAGCAAAAGTCAGAGCGAAGCGGCGTATTTTGGCAATACCAGTCAATATTTTTATATCCGTATACCCGGACCTCAAA
This sequence comes from Treponema sp., assembly GCA_031274035.1. Classification (GTDB taxonomy): domain Bacteria; phylum Spirochaetota; class Spirochaetia; order Treponematales; family Breznakiellaceae; genus JAISNI01. The sequence goes on from JAISQR010000515.1 coordinate 20,605, forward strand.
TACTGGGGTGGTTTTTGGAATTTACCCCAACGGATAACACCGAACCGTATAAACAGATGGATCCTACGATGTATGCCGATGCGATAAAATCCTTGCTGAAGGAAGCGGAGACAGGACGGGAAACGGGGACGGCGGGAGAACACGCGGCCGGCTAAGGATTTGTGGTTTTTGCGGGCGGTTGACGCCTGCCAAGGAGAGGAAGGGATTTGATGTTATCAAGTCCCTTGCCTTTGAAATTGTTTTTATTACCATCGCCGCATGGAAAAACCAGGGGTAGTTTATGTGTACAATTGGCAATGTATTTTCAAAAGGCAATTTGGGTTTATCATGGAATTCTTTTTTTAAACAATGCGACCTTGAAGATCAAACAAGTTTTATTGAACCTGAAGTTATGACAAATGCCGCGGCTAATATTCGATATGTTGCTTTCACACGTAACGTGGATGGGAAGATGCCCGTATGGAGCGGTGTGAATGAGTATGGCGTATCGTTTGTCGCCGCGGATTCGTATTTGCCAAAACCGCCAAAACCGCCGGTCAATGTAAAAAAATATACTCATGCCGACGATGTGTTTGATATGTATCTTGGCATAATTACCCAATTTAAGAATGCGGATGATGCCTTGCCGTTTGTCAAAGAGCAGTATGCCGGCATTTTTTCAACCGATAAAGAGACGGATATACTACTTATCGGTGATGCTGATAAATCCTACTTTATTGAAGTTCGCGGAAAGACCTTTATTGCAATAAAACGGACCAATTCATTTTTTGCTTCAACAAATCATCTTAGAATGATTTATGGCGCCGTACCGTACGAATCAAATCATAGTACCTACCTGCGTCTTGCGCGGGCAGAATTGATTCTACAGAACAATACATCTCACTCCGGTATAGGACAGGTATTGCGGGATAACTATTACGGTGAAAGCGTATGGTCAATTTGCCGCAGTAAGAGCATTACAGTACCGGATGAAGATCCCTATTATACACAAGCATCGGTTATTTTTAATATTCCGCAAACCCAGGATGCCGCTAAGGATGTGATCATTGAATATGTTATTAATGGTAATCCTTTAACTCCTAATATCGCAAAGATATGGCGCCCATTTTCGGGAGCTTCAAAAATACCGCTTGAATATATCGGGCAAGGAGATTTGTGATGAGCATCTTACACTCAGGATTACAATTAGCTGTTCGGGAATATGCTATACCAATAAATACGGTTAGTGATTTATTGCCGAATTCAAAACGCGGTGTGTACTACATCAGCCAGGACAACTATTTAATCTGTCTATATGATGGATTGCCGCCAACTTTAAAATTATACTGCGACAGTGCCACATCCTGTGTTGTTGTTATTGTTGTAGGAAAAGACAAGAACGGTAAAGATATTATGGCAATTTCCCATCTCAGCCGTCCCGGAAGGTTTCAATCATTCTTTGATATTGTATCAAAAGTGTTTAAGGGAGATATAAAGGTATATGCCCATGGAGCCAATCCCGCCGATCCTATACCAAATAAAGGCGCCTTGGATTATACCGCATTTCGTAATGCTTCCATTGTTGTAAAATGGGTATTGGACAACAAGATTCCGATTATTAATTCCGCCGGTGAAAGTATACTTCAAATAATACAGTCTTCCCTCTGTTTTGGACAGGGGAATCCGGCGGTATATAGCAATAATCTGGACTGTTATGGAATTCAGACAAAAGATGCCGGTGTTGATAATAACCGTGAATGGCTTGCCGATGTTGAGCGGGATGAAACAGGGGGTTTACAAACACTGTTCTGCATATTTGGTAACGCCGATATGGTACGTCCCCAGAGTATTGAATTTCCCAAAGATGAAATTGATTTATTGGTTCAGGCTGCAAAGGCTGCCAATTTTGACGAAGCGGCAACTATGACCGATGAACAAATTTTGACAAAATATTCTTCAACGCCGCAATTTGAGGTTCCTTGGTTTTGTGACACAATACGGACAACAGGGAAGTATGTAAAAAATTTAGTATGAACATACGATAATACACCCCGCCTTTCAAGCCGCCGCCTTTGGCGGCGGCTTGAAAGGCGGCCCCTATAAGGAAGGGGCCTTGACACCTTCCATGATGTTACTGTTTTCCGCTTATTCTCAATTTCATGCTTTGATCCCTAACTCCGCACAAATTAGGCTGTCTATCGTATAATTCCTTGTATGATAATAAGTTACGTTAAACATTAGGCTCCCTAATTAACTGTCTATTAATACTGTAATTCTTGTGTAACTCTATACCCAGTAAGGAATTAAAAATATAGGCATCCTAAAATCAGCGGAGTTAGGGTTTGATTGCTTTCCACTTTACCGTTTTGTATGAGTTTGCGAGGCGCCTTGTAAATTAACTTTCTGAGAAAATTAATTATAATGATCCTTTCCCAAAATCGGTTAGTTTTAGGAAAGGCTTTGGAAAAAGCGGTTTGAAGCCCGCTTTTTCCCTTAAACCTGAGATAGATTTCCCAAAAACTGAAGTATTGGGAAATTCTCTAATATTAGGAGTATGCTATGTCAAGTCAAAAAAAAGCATTGGTTTGCGGCGCGGGTGGATTTATCGGCGGTCATCTGGTGAAACGTCTCAAGGACGAAGGTTATTTCGTGCGGGGTGTGTTGATATAAAACAACATGAACACCGGGCAACCAGCGCCGACGAATTTATGCAAGGGGATTTGCGTGAACAGGAATTTTGTCGAAAAATTACCGGAGATATTAAGTTTGATGAACTTTACCAGCTTGCGGCGGATATGGGCGGCGCCGGGTACATCTTCACCGGCGAACATGACGCGGCGGTAATGCACAATTCGGCCGCTATCAATCTGAATATGGCCGAAGAAGCGCGTAAAACCGGTATAGGGAATAAAAATAGAACACAGGCTGTTTTCTTTTATCAGCAAGAATTGGCGGGGCAAACCGCTCATCAGTTTGGCGGTAATAGTCAGTCTCATCGGCGCGACAACCACTGAAACCGGTTTAAGGATTGGTTAAATAATAACTTGCGCTTATAATCCATGGATGATATACTGTCATATCAAAGAAAGATGGCGGTATGACATGGTAAGCAAAGAGCAGGCAGCAACATTGTGGGAGGGCATGGTGTCGCAATTGGACGAGAAACAGAGGCGGTTGTATGCGGGAATACTTGCTGACACCTATGGATATGGTGGGGTAAAAATCATCCATGAAGTGACCGGGATGTCAGAAAACACGATACGGGCGGGGAAAAACGAATTAAAGAGCGGCTCGTCCGTTGGACAAGGACGTGTCCGCAGGGCTGGCGGCGGACCCAAATATGTAGAGGAAAGGTATCCTGACATACAGGAATTGGTTAGCCGGATAGTAGACGGGAGCACCTATGGGGATCCGGAAAAAGTATTGTCATGGACAACGGAGAGCCTGCGCAAAATCAAAGCGGAACTTGCCGAAGGGCACAACATAAAAGTGAGCCATGTCACGGTCGGCTCTATACTTGAAGATATGGGGTATAGCAAGCAGGCTAATCAGAACTGTTACAGGTTGGAGAAGCCCATCCCGACCGGAACGCGCAGTTTGAATTTATCAACTGTAAGGCGAAGCAGTTTATCGCTAAAGGTGAACCGGTCATTTCAGTTGATACGAAGAAGAAAGAAAACATCGGAAACTTCAAGAATAACGGTCAGGAATACCGGCCCGCCAAGAACCCGCGCAAGGTTTTTGACCATGATTTCCCGATTGAAGAACTGGGGAAAATCGCGCCCTACGGCATTTATAATTTAAACAGCAACACGGGTTTTGTGAATGTGGGTACAAGCCGCGATACGGCGGAATTCGCGGTTGAGAGTATTTCGCGCTGGTGGGAAACAGTCGGGAAGAACACGTTTCCAAAGGCCGCAAAGCTGCTGATAACCTGTGACTGCGGAGGCGGTAACGGTTACCGGGTAAAATTGTGGAAGTATCAGCTTCAGCAATTCGCGAGTCGGACCGGGCTTAAGATACATGTTTCGCACTTTCCGCCGGGAACATCAAAATGGAATAAAGTCGAACACCGGCTGTTCTGCTTTATCACGAAGAACTGGGAGGGCAAGCCGCTGGTTGATATAGAAACCGCC
>JAISQR010000005.1 GCA_031274035.1 Treponema sp.
GATTTTTTCGGATCGAAAAAATCTGTCGATGGATAGGAAATTGCGGACTTTCAGTCCGAAAATACTGCGCGGTTTCATACCCCGCTATCTGCGGCAAAAATTTAAACTTTCGCCCTAAAGCTCGCACGCGAAAGCGTGCAGAAGGTATTACAACCTGCGCATTCCAATAAACCCCGTGGAACCGGCGAAATGTCTACAACACGGACGTTCACATTGCAAGCGTATCGGACAGCGAACAAAATCTTGTTCTGGGGCAACTGAAAACGGAAGAAAAGAGCAATACGATAACAGCCGTCACCAGTAGATAGCGTTGAGGGTTAATGGCGGAGGCCGATTTACATAAAACTATTTTAGCGTAATCAGGCTGCTAGGAGTTTGATTAGGTCAAATCAATAGGTTCAACCACGGACCACACAGACAACACTGACGAAGAAAAAGGGTAAACTTGAAGTAAAATCAGCTTATTTCCGATATTTTTCCAGCTTTTCCCTATTTTTCTGTGTGGTCCGTGAGGTCAGTGGTTAAATTCTTTAACAGTTCATTTAGCCTAATCAAGGTACTAGAAATGTCAAATTTGCAAAAAAGTCCCTTTTCGGAGGGGACTCACTTTTAACCGTGAAAAACACGAAAAGAAAAACAACCATTGCGATACGAAGGGAGGAAAGAAGCGTTCTGACAAAAACCTTTGTGCGCCTTTGTGTTCCTTGCGGTTAAATTTCTTCAAATTTGGGTATTTTCGCGGTACTTGGAAGCAGCGTACTTTGCTTTTTCGTGTTTTTTCGCGCCTTTCGCGGTTGAATTTCTTAAAAGTAAAATTGCTGATCCAAGCGCAAACGGCATTGACAAATCTAATTTTTTTAGTAAAGTATAAGATTGAAATGCTTATTACCTGTAAAAATGTTTCCTTTGCGTATGAGGGAAACACCGTGATCCGTAATATTAATTTTTCCGTAGAGAGCGGCGATTATCTCTGTATTGCCGGCGAAAACGGCTGCGGCAAGACAACCCTGCTAAAAGGGATCCTGGGTCTTATCAAGCCAAGCCAAGGCTTTATTATGAGTACCGTTACAGCAGGACAAATAGGCTATCTGCCCCAGCAGTCGCCTGTTCAAAAGGATTTTCCCGCAGGTGTGTATGAAGTGGTTTTGTCTGGTAGATTCTGTATGCGGGGACTGCGGCCCTTTTACTCACGCGCCGATAAGGAAATAGCAATGGAGAATCTTGAGCGGCTTGGTATTGCCGATCTCAGGAACCGTTGTTACCGGGAACTGTCGGGCGGGCAGCAGCAGCGGGTTCTGATTGCCCGCGCGCTCTGCGCCGCGCAGAAAGTTATCGCGCTTGATGAACCTGCCGCGGGGCTTGATCCCCTGGCTACCGCCGGTGTTTATAATTTGCTTGAAAAGATAGCCCGTAAAACCGGAATCACCGTTATTATGGTTTCCCACGATATTGAAAATGCCGCTAAATACGCAAACAGGATACTGCATCTACAGCAGGGGCAATTCTTTTTCGGAACCGCCGAAGAGTATATTCATTCTGATATAGGGAAACGTTTTTTAATATAAACCAGGAGGAAAATGATGAGTATTTTACAGGAAATGTTTGCCCATGCTTTTTTAGTGCGGGCGTTAATTGTCGGTCTGCTGGTTTCTCTGTGTGCAAGCCTTCTTGGGGTAAGCCTTGTATTAAAGCGTTATTCAATGATAGGCGACGGTCTGTCCCATGTCGGCTTTGGCGCCCTGGCCATTGCTACGGCTATGAATGCCGCCCCCCTTGCCGTTTCTATTCCGGTGGTTGTGGCCGCCGCTTTTCTTCTGCTCAGACTGGGCGAGAACAGCAAGATAAAAGGCGATGCCGCTATCGCCCTTATTTCAACCGGAGCTTTGGCAATAGGTGTAGTTATTATTTCTGTAACTACCGGTATGAATACCGATGTATGCAACTATATGTTCGGAAGCATACTTGCAATGACCAAGAGTGATGTCTATTTAAGCATTATACTATCGGCGGTAGTCCTGGCGCTGTTTGTGTTCTTTTACAATACCATATTCGCGATAACATTTGATGAAACGTTTGCACGGGCAATAGGGGCCAAAGCCGGTATTTACAATATGCTTATTGCCTTTTTAACCGCGATAACTATTGTCCTAGGGATGCGCATGATGGGCGCTATGCTCATTTCGAGCCTTATTATATTTCCCGCGCTTACTTCGATGAGGATCTGTAAAAAATTTATAACGGTAACTGTGTGTTCGGCAATAGTTTCGATTACCTGTTTTTATATAGGGATTGTAATTTCGTATCACTATGTAATGCCGACAGGAGCAAGTGTTGTTCTGGTCAATATTGCCGCGTTTATCCTGTTCTGGGTAGTGCATATCATTAAGAACCTCCGCTTCCAGCGGATGCCGGCTGTTGAGGTTCATTAGTCTTGTTGGACGTTTGCGGCAAGATGCCGCATAATTGTATAAGGAGTAAAACTATGATGAAGGGAATTGTTCTATTATTAACGAGTTGTTCTATCCTGGCTGCTTCATGCAGCACAGGAACGGCAAACAGAAACAACGCGGGAACACAATCAGTAAGCCTTCCGGCATCCATTCAGTTGCCGGAAAATGATGGAAAAATTATTGAAATAAATGAAAAATTATTTATAGCACAGACAAATGATATTTACCTTAACCCTGAAGATTATATGGGAAGGACCATCAAACTGGAAGGGCTGTTCAAGTCGGTTCAGTACGAGGATGGGGATACGCCCTACTGTTTTGTCCTGCGCTACGGTCCCGGCTGCTGCGGCTCTGACGGAAACGCGGGTTTTGAAGTTGCCTGGGATAATCCGCCGGATAATAGGCTGTTGAATGATGATACGCGGTATACATTATCCTTGCCGGATTCAAAACAACAGACGGCAATGCCGCGGGAAGACGACTGGGTGGAAGCCGTAGGGGTGCTGAAATCCTATGAAGAAGACGGTTATCCGTATCTGTATTTATCCCTGTCGTCTCTTGATATAAAAGAAACTAGAGGGGCGGAATTTGTAAGTCAGTAAACCGGTAGGTGTTTAGTAGGTTGTTTTATCTAAAAACATGGAACACCGCAAAGGCAGAACTCTTGCATGGACCTTCAATCGCCGGGAAATCACTGGTATTTGAAGAATTTTTAACCGTAAAGTCGAAGAAGCCGTGTATATTGAGGTAACTGTCCCAAAACTGAAGTTTTGGGACAGGCTCTGAGTATTAATTTTTTCGTTTTCTTTACTTCCGCGCCTCTGCGGTTTCTCTTAACTTGTTGATAGTGGTTTTGTAACGGCTCAAGGCCCCGTCCGGGGGTAGCGGAAGACTTGTTTACGCAAGTCTTTTGGAGTTTTGCTTCACAAAACTCCACTACAGTGATGGCAAGGCTGGAGCGCAGGCTGCTAGGAGTTTGTTGCGCTTCGCGTATAAAATGGTATAAATATTCATAAATATGAATATTTATACCTAAGAGCCTGTCTAAAATCTCTTAATGAGAACGGCAATAAGCGCGATAACTACAATTTGCATGGAATTGTGGCGTTTACGCTCGCAGTTTTTCCACAATCTGCGCGCCTTGTCCAA
>JAISQR010000066.1 GCA_031274035.1 Treponema sp.
CTTGATGCGGCGGTATATTACGATGCGGCGCACCAAGGGTTTGTGCGATGCGGAACTTGTGAAGGGGATACCGAAGCCGTTAAGCCATTTCGGGCGGGCGTGCAAGAAGCTGGGCATAGCAGTAATACCCACAAACAGTCCGCAAGCCAAAGGCCGTGTGGAGCGCAACCACGGCGTAGACCAGAACCGGCTGGTTAAGGAATTGAGACGGGAAGGCATTTCCGCTATGGTCGAGGCTAACCGGTTCCTCCGGGAAACCTACCTGCCAAAAATGAACGCCACGTTTGGCCGTCCTGCCCTAAGCGATGAAGATGCCCCTGTGTCCCCGGAAGGCTTCAACCGGGATGCTATGCTCTGCAGGGAAGACGGGCGGAAGGTCAGCAATGACTCTATCATTCGTTTTCATGCCCGCCTGTTTCAGATGTTACCGGAAGCCAAAGTAAAGCCAAGACCGGGGGACTCCGTAGTCGTAAGGACAAAGCTTGATAACTCCATAGTTATCAGTTGGAAAGACAAGCCGCTACTGGTCAAGGAAGTGAATACCCTGTTTGACCAGTACCAATAAGCTCAATAGAAATGTCCTATCCAACCTGACATTTCTATTGTCCTCCGACATTAGGCATTGCAACATATTGACAAATATATGGATATTTTATATGATAATACAGCTAAAAATCGTAATGGCCTTGTAAACAATAGATACGGGAATATATACAAGAACTAAGGAGAATTGCGGTGGTAAGTTTTTGGTATAAAATGGTAACCGTTGTTGAAAGCGCAACGGCCGTCTTGGTAATTGCCGGCGGATTGGCGGGTATTTTTGGTATAACATTTCTCTCGATTTTCAAGATAAATAAAAAAAGCTCAATATTGGCAATAATTGTTTCAACTATTTTGAGTTGTATTTTTATGGTACCTGTCATTTCCGCCTTTAATAACCTTATTGATTTAAAGGTTGAGGGCTCAATAATTGATGCGGGGAAAGCGGAAATTAAAGCGCAAAGAGCTGAGGTTGAACGATTAAAAGCCGAAAACAGAGTAAGGATGCTGGAACGAGAGAAATTAGATAATCAAATTACAATGGCAAAGCAATCAATAGAGATTGAAGCTTTAAATGATAATATTAAACTGTTGGAAAATGCGCAGCTAAGTATGCAAAGTTTTCAGAAAATACTGGAACTGGCTTTGTTGCAGACCAATTTAAAACAAACACTGGTAAAAAAAGAACCGATCACTGAGATGGAAAAAGGTTGGGGACTTAGGGCTGAATATTTAAATGATGAAATGCTTGCGATAATTACTCATGATATTACCGCAAAATTCGGAGTTGATCTAAACGAGGTAAAAATCGCCAAGATAGATGGGAATACCGCGGTTGTCTCCGGAATTAGATCTAAATTTATCGGAACATCTAAAAATGTAACGAATACACTTTTAAAGGAAATTCGGCGGAATAATTATAAAAGAGGCGTTCTGGTCAGTGTAGATACAAGATATACTTCTGATGCGCTAAACCTGGCTGATAAATACGCGGCCGCTTATGAAACAGAATTTCAAACAAAATTGAGTGAAGGACTTGAGCTTGGTTTTATGGATGAAGCGGTAATTCAACTGGCTCAAAATTTTATAAAGGTAATGTTCGCGCCGCTTTATAAAAACATCAGATTTGATGAAGCCCAACTGCCGGATGCCCTGCCTCTTATGGAATATTTACAAAAAGAACTAAAGGACAACCAGGATCGGAAAATTGAATTATGGAATAGTAATGAAAATTTAGTATCAGTTATTGAACAAATAGCGATAGAGACTGTCAAGGTAGCAGAAGAACAGGACCTATCTGATAGTGAAGCATAGCTCATTTAAAGCGTATACTGGCTCTATGGCTGGTTCATGGTATTCCTTTGTTATCGTGGAGGATGAACTTAAGATTCGGGAAGGGTCTGCCTAACGGGGTAAAACGCTTCCCTCCTCCTGTTTTCTACGGTATTGCGGATAATGCGTAACCGCAAATGCGGGTATCTTAAATCCGTGCGACCCCGCTTTTTCGTGCCGCTTCGGCGACGGCTTTTGCCACCGCGTCTTTTACCCTCGGGTCAAAGGCCGCAGGGATGATATAATCCGCCTTTAATTCCGCCGCACCGATAAGCCCCGCCAGGGCGTAGGCCGCGGCGATTTTCATCGGATCGTTAATATCCCTGGCGCGCACGTCGAAGGTTCCGCGGAAAATGCCGGGAAAGGCGAGCACATTGTTGATCTGGTTCGCGAAGTCACTGCGTCCGGTGCCGACAACCGCTGCGCCTGCGGCAAGGGCAAGGTCGGGCATGATTTCCGGCGTGGGATTCGCCATGGGAAACAGGATGGGTTCCGGCGCCATGGTACGTATCATGTCCTGGGTTACGGTGCCTGGGGCGGAAACGCCGATAAAGACATCCGCTCCCTTTATAACATCCGCGAGGCTGCCCTGCTTCATCCTGAGGTTGGAAAGCTCCGCCAGTTCCTTTTTTTCGGGATTCAGCTTGTCCCGGCCTTTGTAAATGGCCCCCTGCCGATCGCACATCACCACGTCTTTCAGCCCCATTGACATGAGTAGTTTGATGATGGCAACCCCGGCGGCGCCCGCGCCACTGGTTACAACGCTGATGTTTTCTATTTTTCTACCCGTTACTTTCAGGGCATTGATGAGCGCCGCCAGAACCACTACCGCGGTCCCGTGCTGGTCATCGTGAAAGATGGGAATATCACAACGGGCTTTCAGTTTACGCTCAATCTCAAAACAGCGGGGAGCCGCGATATCTTCAAGGTTGATGCCGCCAAAACTTCCTGCAAGCAGGGCCACGGTGTTGACAATGTCATCAACATTTTTGGATCGGATGCACAGGGGAACCGCGTCAACTCCGCCGAAGGCTTTAAACAAGACGCACTTGCCTTCCATAACGGGCATCCCCGCTTCCGGGCCTATATCGCCAAGCCCCAGAACCGCGGTTCCGTCGGTAACCACCGCCACCGTGTTCCAGCGTCCGGTAAGTTCCCACACCTTTTCCGGGTTCTTCTGGATTTCCAGACAGGGCTGGGCAACACCGGGGGTGTAGGCCAGGGACAAATCGGTCTTGCCTGTTACCGGCATCTTGGGCACGGTTTCCAGTTTTCCGCGCCACTCATAATGTTTTTTTAATGATTCTTTCGCGTAATCCATTTTTTTTCCTTCTTGGGGCTGTCCCCAAACCACCCAGGTTTGGAGACGGCCCTCTTTATGCAAGATATAGTATGACAGGGGTCGCCGCAAGTAGCGGCCCCCGCATATCGTAATTCATCCAAGATCCCGCCCCGGCCTAAATGAGGAGTTGCAGTAAAATGCTCGACAAAATCAGGATAAAAGCCCCGCCTATACGAGATGAAATCTGCGCAAAGGGCATCAGTTCCATCCGGTTGGCCGCGGAGAGTACCGCCACGTCACCGGTCCCGCCCATATTGGACATGCACAGGCCCGCGGTAATCGACGAATCAATGGGATAAAAACCGACCAGCTTGCCGACAAGACCAGCGCCGATAACCGCGCCCAGAACCGTAACGAAAACCAGCAGCAGGTACTGGGGAGAGAAGGCCAGGGCGATCTGTTTGAGGTCGGTGTAGGCGACGCCGATACCGACCAGAAGCACCCCCGTTAGATTCTTCATGACAAACTGGAACCACTGGTAACAGCAGATTTCAAATTTCTGCGGCAAAATCCCCAGGGCTTTTACTGCCGCTACAGAGATAATCATCCACGCGTAACCGTGAATTGACGGGATAAATTTATTGACCATGGACCCGAAGGCAAAGAAGGTTGTAGCGATGAAAAGACCCGCCCCCATTTGCACCAGGCTGATGGACTCCCGCGCGTTCTGATACTCAGGATCGATTTTCATGGCTTCGGCTTCCGGACCCTGAACGCGCATAAGCTGGGCATTCGAACCCGCTCCCCCGGTAAGGCTGGGTTTTGCTTTTCCTATCCGGTTAAGCACTCCTCCCCCGACGATGGAGATCGCGTTCCCCAGCGCAACAGCGGGGATCATGATGTTGATCATCACCCCCGGATCCTGGCCCAGGCTTTCACCAAAGATTTTGGAAAGAGGCACCGCTCCCGCTCCCATGCCGCCGCCCATAATCGGGATGCAGATGTAGAGGATAGCTTCTTTCGCCCCGTAACCGCTGACGGCTCCCACGACGGCTGTAAAAATCATGGCGACCATAAGTCCGCCTATAATGGCCGGCAGATAGCGTATGGCGGCCTTGATAAGCAGTTTGCGGTTCATGCCCATAATGGAGCCGGTGATCAGCGAGGCAATGTAGAAATCCAGAAAACCTTCGCCTACCTGAAAGTTCTTCATGATGGTAATGGCCGCCTCGGGAAGTAGGAAGAAAGGGTGATCCTGCGCGCCGAAGTTGGTTGAAAGCGCGGCTGAGCCAAAGATAACAACGATGGCGCCTCCTCCCAGAAAGGTCTTGATAATAGGCGTATAATCGCCAATCATCCCAAGAACCGCTCCCAGAAAAATCATCAACGGGAAGGCGCCAATCATCCCCTTGGGAAGCTTGCCGGTGTACGTTGCCACAAGTACAACAACACCGAAGACCGCAAAAAAATACCAAGGCATTCCGTATAATTGGAATGGCTTCTTTTGAAGCGTGTTTTCTGAACTCATACAGTACCTCCCGGCTGTATATACAAAAAAGCCGAACTGCTGTTAATTTCAGTAGTTTTCCTGTTTACCTATTATTTTCAATAAAATTATGGAAACAGGTTATTTTATAGGTATAGCACAAAAGCCTTTCAATTCTTATAATTATTTTATTAATTTCCCAACTAATTTTTGATGATATGACGCCTAAGGTTCCGGCGGTATATGACGTTTGGCAAGCCCATACAGTAAACCATAGGTTTGCGGCGGGTAAAAACGTGGCGGAGAAAAACCCCATAAAGGGCGTACCCGACTGGGGTTTTTCGTAGCCCGAACCGTTTGAGCGGCGAAGCATATACAGACCTGTTATGCGACATAAGTTTTCGGTGGTGATCCAGAAAGTATGATGGATAGAGGAACGGGAAATGCAAAAGAGGAGAAAAGATGATACTATTCTAGAAATCTTAGAGATTGTCAGGTAAAAGGGATTTAGAAAAGAAAAAATATATACTAAGATATAAGTATGGATCAGGGATTTTTTTTAGATGATGAGACACTAGAGTTCTGTATTATACAGACCAGGTAAATGCGGATATGCTCTACTGGCGGTATGAAACGAGCAATATTGCCCCGGTTACATGGTGCCGATAAGTCCCTGATGGAAAATATTCTT
>JAISQR010000250.1 GCA_031274035.1 Treponema sp.
CTTCCAAAAACAGCGATAGGCTTTCCGTAGCTGTGCTTGAATATGGCCTTAAGGTCCTCCTGATCCGCCGCCGATTCGGTGGGGGCACCCAGTTCGACCGAGATCCCGGTTACCTCCCCGGCCAGGCTTGCGGGAAGTTTGGGCTGATACCGGTAACGGGCTTCTTGTAAAGCCGAAATATTCATGTTAGGTCTCCTTCAAAAATTGTTGATATGAACATGAGGCTGTTCCAGAATCTTATCATACCGAAACCGGGGTTTTTTGACAAGATTCCCGGAAGCCGGTATTTTGAATACCGCCTGTTTCATCATAATCCAAAGTTATCAACGGCTTGAGCGCAGCGTTACTGCTGATATATGATAGATCTTTTCTGCCGCGCTTGGTCCTCTAAGGACGAATCGGCCAGTCATGAGAGGAAAAAGAGAGTTTCCGGTTGTTTTCAACAATGGAAAAGAGTACGGCGGATATACCTGCGGGTATCAAGGTGATAACGATCTGTGACCGTGAAGGGGACATATATGAGTTATTTGCCAAAGCCCGGTCATTGGAGGAGGAATAGTCAGTCGGTAGTTTGCAAAATTATGGTGGATTTTGCATTGTCTTTATATCCTGATGAACGAACACACCGGTTACCGCCTGAAAAGCACACAGGGGGATATAATTGGAGCCTTGATAAAACTTTCATTTTCAAACATGGCTTTCTACTTACAGCTTTATTGCCGAACTGGTAAGACCTTCAATGTAATATTTGTTCGCAAAAATGAAAAGCAGGATGAGGGGTACGGAACTGAGCAGATACCCGGCGAATTGGGCCGGATAATTAGTGGAAAATTCACGTACAAACTTTACAATAAGACCGGCGGAAATGGTCAAGTTATTATGATCCTGCTGAGTTACCATGGGCCACATATAATCGTTCCATATACTATTGATCTGCATGATGGTAAGAGTTCCCAAGATGGGCATGCAGAGGGGAATACAGATAGAAAAATAGACCCGAAATTCCCTTGCGCCGTCTATCCGGGCAGCTTCAAATATATCTTCCGGTATACTGCTGAAAAAAGCCCGGAGCAAAAAAGTGCCGAAAACGGAACCGCCGGTAATTATGGGGATTATCAAAACAAACTTCATCAGTGCGATAATCCCCATATAAATCACCTCCCGGCCGAAGAATTTCATCCGCGCAAAGGTATAGGCCGCCAATGACGAAACAAACAGCATCCCGGCGGTACCGAATACCGCCACAATCAGGGTGTTCAGAATGTACCGCCATATCCTTGGGAAGGCGACCACAAAGTTTCTGAACCTCAAGGGAATAGTCGGATACCAGCGGGTATATAAATACCCAAGATCCGATTTGAAGGCATTCCAAAACGCCATGGCCAGGGGGTAGAGCATCAGGAACAATAAAAAGATCATAATCAGGTGCAATACCAGTTGAGAGAACGAAAATGTTTTTCGGATTGAATATTTCATAAGTTTCCTGCCTGATATTTCTTATGCCGATGAATCGGATTTAAAAAAACGGTAATTAAAAATGGTCAATAACAATATAACCAAAAACAGGGTGGTCCCGACAGAACTTGCGTAGCCCATACGGCCGATATTGAAGGCCTGGAGATACATATAATAACCGGGCACAAAGGTGGCGTAGCCGGGTCCGCCCTGGGTTAGAATGAGCTGGACACCGTAATCCTGCAGCCCCCCGATGACACCCATGATCAAAAAATATTTTATCTGGCCCAGAAGCATGGGAATATCAATTTTGAAAATCCGCTGGATGATATTGGCGCCGTCCAGGCGGGAGCTTTCGATGATTTCGCTGGAAATATTCATCAGGCCGGACATGTAAATCAATACGTTGGTTCCCGCTACCCAGGGGAAGCCCAGAAAAATAATCGCCGGAATTACCGTGGATGGGTCATTCAGCCACGCGATCAGTTCGTCCTGACCCAAAAAACCAAATAGCCGGGCCAAAATGGTAATGGGGCCATTATAGGGATCATACAGGAATTTCCAAATCATCATCCCTACAACCCCCGGGGCGATGATTGGAAGCAAGACAGCCACGCGGTAACTATACCTGGCCCTACCGGATTTTATCCCGAAGATGATCTCCGCCACAATAAAAGGGACAACAATGCCAATAGCCAGCTTGGGCAGCATAATTTTCAGCATCGTAGGTATGGATTCAAGGAAACGCTGATCCCCAAAGAGTTCCTTAAAATTATTCAGGCCGATAAAGACAGCGTTATGGGTCGCGTCCCAGTTGAATAGGGAGCGGTAGAGGCCGTTTATGGGCGGGAAATAACAGAATACGGCAAGGCCGAGTAACAATGGCGACAGGAAAAGGTACGCCTGGGCGCTTTTGTAAATCCGGGTTTTTACAGCCTTGCGCTGTCCTGCCCGCAAGCTTATGATACGCAATATCCCTCCTAATTCCAGAACGATTCTATATTAAAAAATTCTGCTGACTCGGTTTCCATAACCGCGGGAACCACAAATTGAGCGGCCGCATTTACCTCGAGAAAGATTGAATTGGATTCATCGCTAATTTGGATTCTGATATCCCTTAAGGGATTTATCGAGCTGACCCGGTAGGGATAATAGGTGAAAACGGATTCCCCCGCTTCGTTGGTTTGCACCCGGTATGCGGCAAAATTCCCCCCCTCATAGGAAAAAATGTAAAGGTCATGCCCGGCAACCGGTTTATTGCCGCGGGTCAACCTTGCTTTCATGGTAACCGGCGTAACCCCGTCTGCCGGAATAGGCGACGGGGTTACCTCAACGAGATCAATGGTATACAGCTTCGAGTGAACAAAGTCGAAGAGATAGAAAACCCCGACAACAAGAATAAAAATAAGGAAGCCGTATACTTTCTTCATAATTTACCAGCCGCTTGTATCAATATTACCGGCCGCAATCGCGTCATCGGCGCTTTTCTGCTGGAGATCGTTCCAATTCCTAAAGAAGGCTGCGTCATTGGTCTGACCCTTTACCCAGAGCTCCAATTCCCGGCTCATGGATTCAGTTGCGTCGGAGGTAAATGAATCGGGCCAGTTTCCTCCGGCAGGAATAATCGGGAAGGGTTGTTTCATCCAATTTACCAGAATAGGAGGAACTGCCGCGCCCTTAATGCCGCTTGCACCGGTCCCGTCTTCTAATAAAAATTCACTAATATTTTCCGGAACACAAATAAATTTCATCCACGCGACGGCGGCTTCCAAAATCTCCGGATGATTATCCACTGCGGGCTTCATGATATTAAAGCCGTCACCATTCGGCCGGTAAGGGCCGGATTGGGTATACTCTAAGTCCTTTACAAACCTGGATGTATTATGGTCCACTAAAGGTATAAGGATAACTTCATAATCAAATTGCCGTTTGGTATTGCTGGCCTCGCTGGGAAATATCCAAACGCCATCCCATTTGATCCCCGCCTTCCCTTCGGCCCAAGCCCCATTGACATCCATAGTTTCCCATCCCACAGGGTACATTTCATATACTTCCTTGTATAGTGATAAAACTTCCCGGGCATACTCCTGGGTTACCGGGTTAAAGATATTGGCCTTTACCGCCCTGAGGATCTCTACCTGACTCAAAACGCTGTCTTTGTCATAGTCAATCTTATCCTGTAATGCGTTCATGTATCCCG
>JAISQR010000273.1 GCA_031274035.1 Treponema sp.
GCCGGGCAATGGCGGGAAGGAGTTTCCCTGTACGGGGAGTACCTCTTATCCGTCAAGACGGCCGCCGAACCCTATGGGCTTATACCCGGCGGCGTTTACCATACCGGCGAGGCGAAAGATCGGGACAGTTTTGACCGCCAGCATCTTTTTTCGGGGGGCGCGGGAGAGGCGGAGTACCTGGCCCAGCTCAAGGCCGGAATAAAACTGGATGAAGATCATTACCTCAGGATTTTTCCCGTGTGGTTTTCCTTCCGGGGAAACGCGGCTATACACCTTGCCTCGGGCCGGGCCGCGGCAATCTGCGGACGGCTCCTCAAGGATGAGCGGCTGCTGGATCTTGCACGGGAACAGCTCTACTGGACAGTGGGGAAAAACCCCTTTGCCCAGTCCCTGATGTACGGTGAAGGGCATCGTTACCCCGAACAGGCCGTCTTCCTGCCGGGAACCATGACCGGCCAGCTTCCCGTGGGTATAGAAACCCGGAACGGGGAAGATATCCCCTACTGGCCCCAGGCCAATAACGCCACTTATAAAGAAGCCTGGGTCACCGTGGCGGGAAAGTGGCTTTCCCTGATTGCGGAGCTTTCGTAGCCTGGAAAAAAAATGCGCGGCCGGGAGGAGGCCGGTAAAAACAAGTTAATATTACTCGTATAGACCTATTGACAATATTCAACCAAATGGTATATTAATATGAAGGAGTATAAATGAACAAAGCAAAATGGTTTTTAATGATCAGCGCAGTCCTTCTGTCGATTAACGGTTTCGTTTTCGCGGGGGGCGGTAATCAGTCCTCCGGAACAGGGGGGAGTCAGATTGAAATTCGGGTCCTGAACTATTTCGACATGACCGCCGCTAACGCGACTCTGGAAGTCGAACAGGTATGGGACACATTCGCAAAGGATAATCCTGATATCAGAGTGATCCGGGAAGACCTCTTCAACGATCCCTACCATAATAAAATGGAAGCCTATGCCGCCGCGGGGCAGCTTCCCGAAGTTATTTATGTATGGCCGTCGGGAAGGTCCACCACCCTCCATACAAACCGCCTGCTGAAAGACCTGAGCCCCCTTATCAAACGTGACGGTTTGGACAAGGTTTATACCACCGCGGCTCTTGATCCCTCGGCGCAGGTTTCAAATTACCTCGCCATGATCCCCCGGGCCATCACTTCCAGTCATGCGTTCTACATTAACAACGAAGTTCTCCAGGCCGCCGGGCTTACCGCCGCCAAGACCTATGACGAACTCAAGGCACAGGTTCCGGTTCTCCGGTCCAAAGGCTATGAGACGGTTATTATGCCCAATCAGGATGCCTGGGTTATGCAGTCCTGCCTTTTCTCCATGGTCGCCGGACGGTTCTGCGGGGAAGGATGGGATCAGCGTATCCTCGCCGGTCAGGCCAAATTTACGGATCCCGATTTTGTAGCGGCCTTAAGTTTTATCAAGGCCCTCTACGATGACGGGGTGATCAACAGAAACTCCTTGACCACCGGCTACGGCGACGGTATCGGCCCCTTTGCCACCAATAAGAGCGCCTACTATATTGACGGGGACTGGAGAGTCGGCGCCTTCATCACCGACCAATCTACCGGTCAGGCGGTAATTCCCCCGAACCGGCAGACTAATTTTACCATCACCGTGTTTCCCGATATTCCGGGGACAAAATTCAACCAGTCTTCTTCTTCTATTTTGGGCACCGGCTGGGCTATAAGCGCGGCCGTCCCTTCAGGCTCTGCCAAAGAAGAAGCCGCCTGGAAATTGGTCAAGTGGCTTTCCGGCAAGGAAGTAGTGACCCAGCTTCTGGAAACCGGCGGTATCACCACTCCGGCACGGAACGATATCGATCTTACCAAACTCACGTTGGAACCTCTGTCCATAGAAGCGAGCAAGTTAAGCACGAAATATACCAGGGGTACGGCCGTTATTGACGGTTCCTTTGTCGCGGAAGTTCACGAACCTATCAACGAGGGCCTTCAAGCCATAGGTCTCGGAAGCCAGACGCCCCAGCAGGTTGCACAGGCCGCCCAGCGGGCTTTTGACTCCTGGAAAGCAAAACAATAAGCGGCAAGTAGCATGAAAACAAAAGAGGCTGTCCACTTTCGGCACAGCCTCTTTTTTTCAGGAGGTGATTATGACTAATCTGACTTCCAAACGGGAAGAACATTTTGCCTATGCTATCCTGGTGATACCGGCGGTGTTTATCTATTTTTCGGTAGTCGCTTTTCCTACGGTATTTTCCGTGATCCTAAGCCTGACTAATTACAACGGCGGAAAAATTTTTGGTAATTCCAAAATCGGTTTTGCGGGACTTGCGAGCTATATAGAAATTTTTACCAATCCCAACGGGTACTTTTATATCGCGCTGAAGAACAATATGTTCATCGTCCTCATGTCGGTATTCGGGCAGATCCCTCTGGGCTTTGCACTGGCCTACATCCTGTCGCGCCGTATCGTAAAAGGCGTTGATTTTTTTCAAACCATGATCTACCTTCCAAACGTTATTTCCCCGGTTATCATCGGCATCCTCTTCAAAAGCATCTATCTGAACTCAAACAGCGTGTACATGGAAATTGTCCGTCTCTTCAATCCCAACGCGGAATTTACCATTAATAACGCCCCCATGATTCCGGTGCTGGTTGTTATGCTCTGGATGTATACCGGGATGTACGTGATCATTTTTCTGGCGAATATCCAGCGCATTGATACTTCCCTTATTGAAGCGGCAAGGATAGACGGCGCCAACGAACTGCAGGTTCTGAGTTACATCATTCTCCCCGCCCTGTCCGGGGTTATTGTTACCTGCTCCATCCTCGCCATTTCCGGTTCACTGAAATCGTTTGATCTTATTTATGTGATGACCGCCGGAGGGCCGGCAAATCAAACCAATGTACTATCCCTCTATATGTTCAAAATGGCCTTCCAGGGCGCGGTGAATTATCCTCTGGCAAACGCGATTTCTACCGTGATGGTAATCATATCCTTTATTCTGATTGGCCTGACCAGGATGGTTGAAAAACGCTTCGGCGGAAAGGAGTAACTATGGCGGAAATATACAAAACTTCACCGGTGATAAAGATCATCATATACACGGTAATGATCCTGTTTACCCTTTTGGCGGTTTACCCTCTTTTCTGGTTGATCATACAGTCCTTCAAAACAACCCAGGAATATTTGACCTCCAGTAAGCTGGCCTTGCCCAAGCTTTGGTTTTTCGGGAATTATCCTTATACCTGGACCATGGGTAAATTCGGTATCCTTTTGATCAACAGCATTTTTTATACCGCCGTAACGGTGATTGCGGTAATCCTGCTGGGATTTATGGCGGCGTTTGCCTTTGCGAAAATACGGAACCGGGCCACTCCCCTCCTCCACGGTATTTTTATCATCGGGATTTTATTGACCCTGCAATCCATTATGGTTCCCCTTTTCCTCATGATAAATGCCGTCGGGCTTTACAATACCCGCCTGGGGGTGCTTATCCCCTATATCGGCCTCGGCCTTCCGATGGGGGTGTATCTGGGAACCGAATTCATCAAGAGTATTCCCGATGCCATTATTGAATCCGCCCGTATAGACGGCGCTAAGTATCTGCGGATATTTTTCAACATCATTTCTCCCATGACCGCTCCGGTGGCCATTACCTTGGGGATACTGACTTTTACCGGCACCTGGAACGAGTTTATGCTCATCAATATCCTTACCTCCGATGACGCCATCAAGTCTATTCCTGTGGGCATAGGGCGATTCTCCGGCGCATTAGCCTCGGACTACGGCAAGCAGTTTTCCGCACTGGTAATCGGCATGGTTCCCATGCTGGCCTTTTACATAGCGTTCCGTAAACAGATCACCAGAGGTGTAGCCGCGGGGGCGGTTAAGGGATAGGGTTGCGAAACAGGGGAAAGAAGGGGAATGCTGTTATGGACAACATCATACACCAATCCCTGAACGAAACCTGGAAGGTGGCGGTGATCCGCCAGGAGCGGCTCAAAAAGATGAAACTGCCCGAGACCTGCGAGGCGGTAGCGGCGGCGGGGCTTAAGAACGGTGAGAATGAACTGGTGGTACATTTACTGCCGGTCTGTGTCGAAGCCCGTAAAAACAAAGTTTCCGCCGGGAACAATCACCTCAAATACAACTACGAATGTCTGCGTCTGAGGAAATCGCATACAGCAGGATGTCCCGGTTAAAACATCGCCGCCGTCTATGCGGGGGGCTAGGACTATTATAAGATGAAGCAATAATATGAATAATGAGGTGCTATAAATGCGTATGATTGGTATTGATATAGGCGGAACCAAAT
>JAISQR010000295.1 GCA_031274035.1 Treponema sp.
ACCCTTTGTCCGAGGAACTGCGGGGCGGACAGGACCCGCGTGCGGGGTTTCTGCGGCGAGGGCGCCGGACTGAGGCTTGCCGCCGCGTCGATACACCGGGGCGAAGAGCCCCCCGTCACGGGCAGGGGCGGTTCGGGAACAATCTTTGTATCCGGCTGCGGCCTGGGCTGTGTCTTTTGCCAGAATTACCAGATTTCCTGTAGAAATCCGATTTCCCGCGGAAATCCGGTTTCCCGGCAAACCGGTTCAGGTCCGGCGGCGATGGGCCGGTCCGTTGACGCAAAAGAATTTACCCGGATCTGCCTTGCCCTTGAGGCGAAGGGGGCGGAGAACATCAACATCGTGACCGGCAGCCACGCGGTCCCCGCCGTCGCCGGGGGGATAGACGCCGCCCGCGCCGCGGGGCTTCTGATTCCCGTGCTCTGGAATTCCTCGGCCTATGAAAATCCCCGGACACTGGAACTGCTTGAGGGCCGGATCGACGGCTGGCTGCCGGATCTAAAGACCCTGGATCCCGCCCTGGCGGACCGGTTCTTTCACGCGCCGGATTATCCCGATGCGGCCCGGGCGGCCGTGCTAAAGATGCTGGAAATATACTCCGGTTCCTGCGGTCTCTTCATCATCCGCCATCTGGTCCTGCCCGGCTGCCTTGAATCTACCCGGCAGGTGCTGCGCTGGTTCGCGGAACACGCCGCGGGCAGGGCGCAGCTTTCGCTGATGACCCAGTACACGCCGCTAGAGGCGCCGGCCGCCCGGAACCGCCGTTTGAACGGGGAGGAGTACGCGCGGGTGCTGGACTGGCTTGAAGAATTCGGCATTGAGGAGGGGTTTTGTCAGGAACTGGTTACCGATGACGGGTGGCTCCCGGACTTTCGGCTGCCGAATCCTTTTCCGTCACAATCCCCCGGCGGTGAGCCCCTTTCCGTTCCCGTGTGGCACTGGAAGGAGGGCTTTGTATGATAGTGCCCGTATTATATTATTTTGAACATACAAATATCATTTCATCCCCATCTTTTATATCCCTTTTATCATAATAACCGTATTCTTCCTGTATTTTAAATCCCAACGATTTTAATATCCCTGCAATATCTTCATGCTCATAATATTTATAGGTAAGCATATCTTCTATTACTCTTTCCCCGCCTCCTTCTATTATTTTATATTTGTTTTTATATTGTATCGTCTTTTTTATGGTATCCGCGTAATGATTTACCGTCGAACGTATTATTCGTTTCCCCTCTTTCGTTATATCATACGATATATCTTCTTTCCCAAGCCATGTTTCATCATACTTCCGCGGCTTAAATATATCAAACACAAAAAGTCCTTTATCCTCCAGGTGTTTATACACACATTTAAGACATTTTATCGTCAATTCCTGTTCGGGCAAATATTGCAACGCCCTCCAGGGTATCATTATAAAATTAAACCTGTGTTCAAAATTAAAATCCGCCATGTCCCCGATTTTGATATTTATCTTATCCCGTAAATGTTTATGGGTCGTTTCCAGTTTTATTTTGAATCTATTCACCATTTGTTTGGAAAGTTCGATACACTCAAGATGCCGCGAGGTCTTTTCCGCCACATGGAGAGATACCCGCCCGGTTCCGCTCGCCAATTCGAGGATGGTACCTTTTGTTTTATTGGCATATTCAACGTAAAAATCCAAATCATCCTTGATGATGTCCCTGTTGTCATAATCGTAATAATCAGCCGTATTACTGTACAAATTTCCCGATAAATAGTTTTCCACGCCGTAACCTCCGAAACATCATTTGACGCAATATTCCGAAAGTTTTTTACAACATTTACGGGCATTGCCTGACAGAGATTAACTGTAATACAGGTACAATACTTCTCTTGGAGTAATAATTTCATATAAATCGTGATAAGTCAACTGTAATACAGTTGTTATAACTCTAATAAAGTGTTTTCAGAGGATGAAAATGATTATTTTATAGTTCTATGACCCTTTTTCAGGAGACATTTGTTAAAAATCTCCGGTTTTTTCGGAAAAAAAGGGGATTAAGCCAGCTTAAATTTTCTGAAATGATAAATATTTCACCCAATTATCTTAACGCCGTTGAAAACGGCAAGAATTTTCCTTCCCCCGAGGTAATACAGAGTATTGTAAAGGCCCTTGATATTCTGCCCTATCAGCTTTTTCTGGAATATCCCGTGGACGTACCGCCCGCGGTACCGGCGGAAAAGAATACGATCATTCAGGAATTGATCTGCATTAAGCAAAAATTCATCGGGGAAATAGACGAAATTATCAAAAAATACGAAAAATCCGGATAGTCCGCGGCGCAAATCATACAGAAGCTATTGAACAAAATTTTCGTATTAGATAAACTATTCTCATGTTGCAGGCAATGGTAAGCCTAAAGACAGAATACGCCCAACGGCTTCCCGGCTTTATATGATACAAACAAACGGCATTTTTGTCTACTAAACAAAACTACTAAATTCCCGCTTTTTTCCCTCTCATACATAAACCGGGAAAACAATTTAACCACGGACCGCGCAGACAAAAGCCAGGAATTAACCACGAAAGGCACGAAAAACACGAAAAGAAGGGCCTATCCTAAAGTATGTGTAAATGGCCAAAACATGGTAGAAATACCAGGGGAGCAAACATGGCCAGAGCACGAAAGGAAAAAGAGAAAACCCTGAT
>JAISQR010000345.1 GCA_031274035.1 Treponema sp.
TTGCGGTATATCATTTATTAATCTATTATTATGACCAGGTATGAAAAACCAAACCGCCAACGGTAAGAATACCGGCCATAACCGATGCCCATGTATGGAATATTGTCCATTGGAAAACGCTCTAAAAATACTTGGCGGAAAATGGAAAATACCCATTCTTTGTGCCTTACAACTTGATGGCCCTACGCGTTACATCGAGCTAAAACGCAAAATCAGGGGGATTACTAATGCCATGCTGGCTAGCAGCCTGTTGCACTTGTGGATTTTTTGCATGAATATGCAAAAAATCCCGATCGATGGGCATGCTGTACTCTTCGAGTATTCGGAGTTTGCAAGGTATAAATATTCATAAAATGAATATTTATACCGTTTTACGCGCGAAGCGCAACAAACTCCTAGCTCCCTTAAAGAACTGGAGGGAGCAGGTATGATTACATGAAGGCAGTTTTCTGAAATGCCCGTCAGGGTAGAATATTCCCTGACAAAATTCTATGATACCTTAATGCCGATTTTTTCGCAATTAAGAGTTTGGGAAATAGAGACGTATCGTTAAGCTCCTGCCGGAAGGCGGCGATCCCGGTTATGCGTTATGTTGATTCTTTTAATGCAGTCGGTTACTATGAGTATCGTTTTAGGGCGTGGTGGAGAACAGAGATATGAAAAGCCTGCGGACCAGATTTTTTCTTCATTTTGTAGTGATAGGCGTCCTTATAGCCCTAGGGGTAGGGTTTGTCATATATATCGAATACTACCGCTACATCCGGCAGAGCTATACCAGTACCCTGGAAAGCGTGGCGGATATGCTCGAACAACAGTACCCCGTCATCTCCGATGTGGAATATATGCGGAGCGAGGCGGAGCTTAATTCCGATGCCTACTGGCAGATCGTCAGGGATATGCAGATTATCGCCGATTCTTTCGGCCTATCCTATATTTACCTCCTGGTAAAAAACGGCGCGGAGTACTGGTTTATCTTTGATACCGATGATCTGGGCGCCATAACCAACGCCAAGGAGTCCTACAAACTTTATAACCCGGAGGATGTTCCCCCTGAACTGGAAGTAGTCCTAAAAACCAGGGAGCGGCAGATCAGCGCCCCCTATACCGACGAATGGGGTACCTTCATATCCCTCTTTTGCCCGATTTTCTCCGGGGGAGAGGTGGTTGCCTTTCTCGGCTTGGACTACGACCTGTCCTTTGTCCGCAGCCTGGAGCGGCGGGCCTATATAGCCCTGGGTTCGGCCCTGGCCCTGGCGATCCTTTTTTCCGCCCTGACCGCCTTGGCGGTATCCCGTTCCCTCCTCCTCCCTATCAGGGAAATGGTGGGAGTGGGAAGCGCTCTGGCGAACATGAATTTCGATGTAAACATCCCTGTCAAGCGGCAGGACGAGATCGGGGATATGCAGCGGGCCCTTAACACCATCCGGGAAGAGCTCAAAAAAACTCTAGCGGACATCAACAACGAACACCAGGGGCAAAAAAACATCAGCAGCAACCTCGGGCTCTCTATCCAGGAATCCTCCGGCGGTCTTGGGGTGATTACCCGCAGCATGGATACGGTTCAGAACAAGGCGGATGTACAGATGAAGTCGGTAATGCAGACCTCGGAATCGGTGGAGGGGATCATCAACCACATCCATTCCCTGGACGAGGCTGTTGAGACCCAGGGGCGGAATATCGATCAATCATCGGAATCAATAGAACAGATGGTAAAGGATATTGATTCGGTGCGGCAGGTGGTAAGCAGGGCCCAGGAGACTACCTCAAGGCTCAGTGGCGCTTCCGGGGCGGGACAGGCGATGCTGAAGAACCTAGCCGAAGAATTAGCCCGGATTACGGAACAGTCGGCTTTCCTGGAAGAGGCCAACGCGGCATTGGTCAATATTGCCGCACAAACGGGTATCCTTGCTATGAACGCCGCCATAGAGGCGGCCCACGCGGGGGAGGCGGGGAAGGGCTTCGCGGTGGTGGCCGGGGAGGTACGGAAGCTGGCGGAATCCTCAAACAAGGAATCGGCCTCCATCTCCCAGGAGATTAAACGCATGCGCGACGGCATTGAACGGATCCATCAGGTATCGGCGGAGACGGTGGACACCATGGGGGACATGTTCCGGGAGGTAACGGATATGCGGAGCTCCTTTGACAGCGTGAACAGCGCGGTGGAAGCCCAGGCCTCAAACGGGGCGCGGATACTCACCGCATTGACCGCCCTTAGGGATACCGCCGCCCAGGTCAAAATCGGTTCCGGCGAGATAGAACGGGAAAGCGGGTCCATCCACGACATTGTGGAAAGGCTCAAGAATATCTCAGGGGAAGTGAACGAAAGCGTCCTGGATGTGCAAAAGGCATGCAACGGAATCGCCGCCTCCCTGAACGCGGCCCAGAAAATAGCGGAGGGGCGCTATTTAACCGCGCCCGAAGACCAGCGCTATACCGGCAATCGCGTTTGAGGGGAATCCCGCAGGGATGTTTCCCGGGTATTTTAGCTTCTCTTTATTTGCCCAGGCCGCTACAGCCACGCTATTTTTCCCCCTGTGCGTAATTTTAACGCACACTTCCTCCTCTTGGCTGTTTACTGAATAACCCCGCCTTCTTAAGCATAACTACTTAGATGCCCCTAATAGAGTTCTATAATTAGGGGGGTAGCGAAGAAGTTACTCCTAAGCAGATAGAAACTGAATAGTCATACACGAAGTACGTTCATCTGCCAAACGGATAATTTGTTTAGAATCAGGGCGGCCTTTACAAGAAACCTGTAAATCAGGTATAAATATCAGTATATTATAATGAGTTATTTTGCCCTAAAGTTTGTACGCATTGAACAGCCGGTTTGCGCACCCTGATGGTCAATGTATAGAGATGGCAGTATACTCCGCGCGCCATAAACCCTGCGGATTTTTTAAGGATAACCTGTGTTTTTATGTCCTTTCCTATAAGACGTTTCGGCCCCTTACGCTTTTACCGGGAAGCTCTCAGCATCGCCCTGCCGGTAATGCTGCAACAGTTCATTATGAGCATGGTCTCCCTTATCGACAACTTTATGGTTGCAGGTCTGGGAGATATCAGCATGGCTGCGGTAAATGTGGGCAATCAACTCAATTTTATCTATATTGTGATCATCAATGCTATCTGTGGTGCGGGGGGCATCTATATCGCCCAGTTCAACGGCGCCGGTAATGTGGAAGGGATGGGACATGCTTACCGCTTCAAGGTGATCTTTGCACTGCTTGTTTCACTGATCTATTTCACCTTCTGCCAAATAATCCCCGAACCGATGCTTGCCATGATGACCCAGGGAAACGCGGCCCAGAGCGATATTGTCAGAATAGGCAGTGGTTATTTGCGGCTTACTTCTTTTACCTTATTCCCCATGACGATCTCTGCGGCAATCGGAACCTCTTTTCGGGAAATCGGCCTGCCCAAGATTCCCCTGGTCTTCTCCGCTTTTGCCACCCTGGTTAATACAGCGGGAAACTGGCTGTTGATCTACGGCAACCTGGGAGCGCCCCGGATGGAAGTATCCGGCGCGGCGATTGCCACTATTTGCGCCCGTGTTTTTGAGGCCGCATCTTTCCTTGTCTATGTACGGCTGCGAAAGCCCTCCTTCTTTATCCCTTTTAGCGCTCTTTTCAGGATCGATATCCGGCTTATCCGGGAAATTCTGGGGAAGTCGGGGATGATGTTCCTCTCCGAAGCTTCATGGATCAGTTCCGAGACTATTATGACAGCCCTATACAATGGACGGGGAGGCGCCGAAGTGGTTGCGGGTATGGCTGCGGGCTGGACCATCGCCAATATTTTCTTCCTCCTCTTTGGCGGAATTTGGACTGCTTCCGCGGTGATGATCGGCAGCACCCTGGGGGCGGGTAAGCTGGAGGAAGCCCGAAAGCGTTCTGAATGGATCAAGTCGGGGGCGGTTGCCGCAGGGCTTATCGTTGCAGTTCTCGGAGCTGCGGTCGCAACGGCGCTTGTCCCCCTGGTATTCAGTAATCTGACGCCCGACGCCAAAGCAATAAGCCTGGGGCTGACATACGTGATTCTTGTTTACCTTCCCCTCTGGTGTCTACTTAACGCCCAATTCGCCATCTCCCGGTCCGGGGGAGATACCGCTATGGGAATGTACGCCGATGTTTCGGTAAACACCCTGCTCTTTGTGCCGGGGGCCTTTATCCTAGCCTTATGCACTTCCCTGGACCCGGTGCCGATGTTTGCCATTTTAAAAATTACCGATATTCCCAAATATTTTGTGGCCCGGCATTTCTTCAAAAAGGAACGGTGGGTGCGGAATCTTACCGTGAGGGGCTAAAAGTCTGACGCTCCCAGCTTCCTCCGGATTTCCCCTGATTTCCTCACAGCACAAACCAATCTGCCAAGCAAACTTGTTTGCACGGCCCTCTGGCCCCGTCGGACCAGAGGGCCGCTTTTTCCCGATGATTTAAATCATAGCATCTTAGCGGTTGAATTTCTTAAAAGTGAAATTGCTGCGATACAATAAAGTCTCTTGACATTTTTTTCTGTTTTCGGGATACTTGTTGTGAAATATTTCACAGATAGTCGTGTTAATTTGAATTTTTTGTGTAAAGATGCGCCGAAGACACATTAAGCAAAAATCTGACAACGCGGCTCAAGGAGGCCGGATGGAACAGATTCCGGGGCCGGCAAAGGAACGGCTCCTTCACTTAATGCGTATTCTGGAACAGGCAGGGGAGGGTAAGATAAGCTCCGCCGGGATAGAAACGCTGACCGGTTGGGCAAGGGATACCATACGCAAAGACATTTCCTGGATAGACGGCGGTGAGTGCGGGGGCAACAAGGGCTACGATCCTGCCGTGTTGGTTCCGGCTGTCAGAAAAGCCCTGGGTCTGGACCGCCGGAGGAAGTTCTGCGTGGTAGGGCTGGGCCGCCTGGGATCCGCATATCTCAATATGCAGGGTCTGGATTTTGGCGAATTTGAGCTTACGGCAGGTTTTGACAGCAATGTCAATCGTGTAGAAATACTCAAATCGACTGTACCGCTTTACCCTGCCTATAAAATGGCGGAGGTGATAACAAGGTTCGGTATAGAGATAGCCCTGCTCTGTGTTCCCTCTGAAGCTGCCCGGTCTGTCGCGGACAGACTTGTTGCCGCGGGAATACAGGGTATCATCAACTTTAGCACCGCGGCCATTACCGTGCCGCCGGAAATTGCCGTCCGCAATGTCAGCATTGCCGATGAACTGCGCGGTCTTGCGATCCGCATGAAAGAAGGATGAGGGATAGGGGCCTGCGCGGGTTTTTATGGGCAGGCGGGAGTTTGTGGAACTGCGTTTTTATGGAGCGCAGGGAGAAAAAAATGCCGCAGTTTCAGGATAGGGCGTGGAAACCGCACCCTTCCCGAATAATGAATCTTACAAACAACAAGGAGCTGTTATGCGTGTTTACAATTTCTCGCCGGGGCCTTCAACGCTGCCGCTGCCCGTTCTGGAAAGGGCGGCCGCTGAAATGACCGATACTAACGGCACAGGCCAATCGGTGATGGAGATGAGTCATAGGTCCAAGGATTTTAGGCCTATTATCGAAAAGACAGAAGAGTTGCTCAGGTCTCTTATGGGGATTCCTGCCAATTATAAAGTGCTGTTCCTCCAGGGCGGAGCCAGCCTGCAATTTTCTATGATCCCGCTTAACCTGGCGTCGGGCGAAGCGGGGAGCCCCCGGAAAAAGGCCTCATATATTGAAACCGGTATCTGGGCAAAAAAGGCTGCCGACGAGGGCGCCAAATACGTTGAGGCAATCACCAGGGTAAGTTCAAAGGATAAGGCATATACCTATATACCCAAAGCGCCGCCGCCGGATCCTGACGACGCCTACTATCATATTACGCTGAACAATACTATTGTGGGGACAAAGTGGGCGTACCTTCCTGAAACCGGTTCTGTTCCTCTGGTTGCCGATATTTCAAGCAGCATACTCTCGGAGCCGCTCGATGTGTCCAGGTTCGGCCTGATCTATGCAGGGGCGCAGAAAAACTTGGGGCCTGCGGGAACTACGGTGGTAATTATCCGTGATGACCTTATCGGCAAGGCCCCGTCTTGGGCGCCGGCTCTGCTCCGTTACGACATATATGCGGCGGAAGCCTCCATGTATAACACGCCTCCCTGTTACGGCATCTACATCATCGGCCTTGTGCTGGAATGGCTTTTGAAGCAGGGCGGGGTTAAGGCAATTGCCGAACTCAACAAGGCCAAGGCTGATCGTTTTTATTCGTATCTGGAATCGTCAAAGTTCTTCTATTCGCCGGTGGATAAGGAAAGCCGGAGTCTTATGAATATTCCCTTTGTGGTAAGGGAAAACGATTTGGCTAAAAAAGCCGAAATTGAAAGCCGCTTTGTAAAAGAGGCCGCAGCGGAGGGTCTTGTGAACCTTGCCGGACACCGGCTTGTCGGCGGTATGCGCGCCAGTATCTACAACGCTATGCCGATTCAGGGCGTGGAGGAATTGATACAATTCATGGAGAGCTTTGAGGGAAGGGCGGCCGGCGCATAGCGTTTGACAATTGATGAGCAGGGGCTTTCCCAACGAACCTTCGAACCACAGGTTCGCGGCGAAGAAGGTTGTGCTATAAAAATTTCATTTTTTTTCCCTTATTCGCATTGGGCGCCTTTGTAGTTAAATTTGTTCTTTAAACTTGTCTGCGGATTGTATGGATTACAACAAAGACCGTGAACCAGAATACGCGGTAATTCGGGTAATTTGCGGTTAAATTTCTTTTCCAATTTATTTTAGAGAGGAGGATGCTATGTTTCGTATACAAACGATGAATAAAATTTCCCCCCTGGGGCTGGAACTCTTCCCCAGGGAAAGGTATGAGGTGGCAAGCGAGATTCCTCATCCCGATGCAATACTGGTTAGAAGCGCGGACATGCACCAAACGGAAATTCCAGAATCGGTTAAGGCTGTTGCACGGGCGGGAGCGGGGTTCAACAATATTCCCGTACCGCTCTGTAGTGAGCGGGGTATTGTTGTATTTAATACGCCGGGAGGCAATGCTAATGCGGTAAAGGAACTAGCCATTACCGCGCTGCTCATTTCTTCGCGAAATATTTTGGGCGGGATCAAGTGGGCTGCGTCTATTGCGGATAGAGCTGATGAAGTGCCCGAATTGGTAGAGAAGGGGAAATCCGCTTTTGAGGGGCCGGAGCTTAAAGGCAAGGTTCTGGGCGTTGTCGGCCTTGGCGCGGTGGGCGTTATGGTAGCCAACGACGCCGCCGCCCTGGGCATGGAGGTGATAGGCCACGATCCGTATATTTCGGTGGATGCAGCGTGGAACCTTTCCCGCCAGGTAGTAAGGGCCGATACTCTGGAGGGTTTGCTTGCCAAATCAGACTATGTTACCCTGCATCTGCCCCTGAACAATGCTACGAAGGGCCTTCTTGACGCGGAGAAATTCCGCTTTATGAAAAAAGGCGCCCGCATTGTAAACCTTGCCCGCGGGGGCCTCGTGAACGAGGCGGACATCATTGCAGCCCTTAGTTCCGAAAAACTATCCTGTTATGTTACCGATTTCCCTTCTGCCGAGCTTTTGGCCTGTCCCCGCGTTATCGCTATTCCTCATCTGGGGGCTTCAACGCCGGAGGCCGAGGATAACTGCGCAATCATGGCCGTGCGGCAGATCATTGATTTTTTGGAAACCGGCGCCATCCGTAACTCGGTGAACTATCCCCGCTGCCGCCTTGAACAGCAGCCGGCATACAGGCTCCTTGTGGCGAACCGCAATATCCCCAACATGGTAGGCCAGATCACTACGATACTTGCCGGCGTTAATATCAACATAGCCGAGCTTATCAACCAGCACCAGGAAGATTACGCCTACAATATCATCGACACCGAGCAGAAGATACCCGATTCCGTACTGGAACAGCTTAGGGCTATTCCCGGCGTTATCCGTGTAAGAACCATAACGCAGGAGTAATATGGACAATTTTGCCGCGATAGATTTTGAGACAGCAAATTATAACCATTCCAGCATCTGTACAGCAGGTGTTGTGATCGTAAGAGACGGGCGGATAAGTGAAAGCATCTACCGCTTGGTCCGGCCCCGGCCTAACTACTACGTTACCTGGTTTACCGAGGAAATTCACGGTATTAGCTGGCAGGATACTATCAACGAGCCTGAGTTTCCATCTGTGTGGGCTGAAATAGCCCCGAGGATTGCCGGTCTTCCCCTGGCGGCTCATAACAGTCAGTTTGACGAGGGCTGTCTGCGCGCAGCCTTTAATGTTTACGGCATGGAATATCCGAACTATACCTTCTATTGTACCTGTAATGCATCCCGGAGGGTATTCGGTAAAA
This sequence comes from Treponema sp., assembly GCA_031274035.1. GTDB lineage: Bacteria > Spirochaetota > Spirochaetia > Treponematales > Breznakiellaceae > JAISNI01. Next base: position 8,329 of record JAISQR010000345.1, read on the forward strand.
CACTGCTCAACCATAAACTTGATACGGTTGCGCTGCGGTGCGGTTTCGAGCTTAAAAATCATCACCATGCGCTGGCCGATGCCGAAGCCTGCGCATGGATTGCGGTAAAGATACTCTAGCAGCCGCGGACACTTCGTGTCCGATTGCACTTGTGGATTTTTTGCATATTCATGCAAAAAATCCCGATCAATGGGCATGCTTTCGGAGTTTGCAAGGTATAAATATTCATAAATATGAATATTTATACCATTTTATGCGCGAAGCGCAGCAAACTCCAAGAGCCTTACAGGGTCTAC
>JAISQR010000371.1 GCA_031274035.1 Treponema sp.
TTTTTCCAGAGGAACCGGATGCTTCGGACCAGAGGTCCGCCGGACCTGCGGTCCGAAAATTGGGCACGTCCGGGTCTGTGGGGGCTCCGGGTGGGTAACCGCCCGGTTCTACCCGGCAAAGGCGCGAAAAAGGAAAGTACTCCGCTTCCAAGTACCGTGAAAATACCCAAATTTGAAGAAATTTACCCGGCAGGGGCACAAAGGTTTTGTCAGAACGCTTCTTTCCTCCCTTCGTGTCCTTGCCGGTTGTTTTTCTTTTCGTGCATTTCGTGTTTTTCGCGGTTAAAAAGTAAAACCGCTGTCAAGCAGACCGCGGGTCTTGAGCAGGGCAACAGTACTTACTTTTTTCAATCTCTGGAATAGCTTAAAAACAGCAAAAATTTTGAAGAATAACCGCTGACCGCACAGACTTCACGGACGAAAGCGGGGAGTTCGAACAAAAAGTCCGTGTTTGCAGACCTTTGGTCTGACGTGAGGTCTGTGGTTAAAATTCTTCAAATTTGGGTACTTGGAAGCAGTGTACTTTGCTTTTCGTGTCTTTCGCGGTAAATTTCTTAAAAGTAAAATTGCTGGCAAGTTACTGTACAGCCCTCTTACCATGTAACGATATAGGTGCAGGTTTCCCTGCCGTCTTTTCGGCATTCTTTTGAATCATCGTGAACCACCGCCGCGCCGCTCTGGAATTTCCGCGCCATTGCCGTAATGATACCGCGGTCGAACGCGCAGGGATAGGGGTTCCGGCTTACGCTGATAATTTTATTCTGTCCGGGAAGGCGCTCGTATCCGTAATGCCCTATGCCTTCGTACATAACGCCGGTTTCCATGTTAAAGAGCTCTCTGCCGTTCTTGCGGTGGTTGATATGGTAGGCTATATCAATGGACTGAACCGCCGTGTCTATGTCCACCACAAAGGGCGGAAAAACCGCGTTTTCCGGGATGGAAAGCCCAATCTTGAAAAGCACTTTATCGCCAATCTGTTGAGCGATATTCTCAAAGGCCCGCAACCACGCCGCCTGGGAATACCATTCCCCGCTGTCAAGAACGAGCTGTTTATTGACAATTTTCCCAATCTTTTCCCTGCTCAAGTAACGCTTGGACAGGTTGGTGAAATACCCCAGGCCCGCGACAATGGAATTCACCGTGGGAGCGTTTACCTCAATATCTTTTTCAAAGACTCTAAACTGCATACCGGCCTCCTACAGTCTGAATTTTTCCGCAGCCTCTGACACGCGGTCCACCGATTCCGCCATTTCGTCTGTACCTTCGCCAAAGTCGTATTCGAGCAATTCATCGGAAACGCCCATAATGGCGTTGACATTTATGCTTATTTCCACGGTTTCTTTATTGATTTCCTGCATCGTTTGAAAGATGGACCGGCACGATTCTTTTGTTAAAGCGGAATCTTCCCGCACATGACCCGTAATTTCGTCTATGTTCTTTACGGCGCCAATCATTTGAGTGCAGCCGGAGGATTGCTCGATCATTGCGTTGCTTATGGCCGATTCCTGCGTCTGTATTTCGTCAATCATGTCCACTATGGTGTTGAACTGTTCCAGCGACGCGGTTGAAAGCCCCGAAGCCTCGTGTATTTGTTTTTTCAGATTGGAGAGAACCGTGCTTATGGTCTTGCCCTGTTTGGTGGAAATTTCCGCCAGCTTGTGAATTTCTTCGGCAACCACCGCAAAACCCCGGCCCGCTTCTCCCGCGTGGGCGGCTTCTATTGCCGCGTTCATGGAGAGCAGGTTTGTCTGCTGGGCTATGGTCTGAATCATCACGCTGGCATGGAGCAGGCTTTCGGAATTCTGCTCCAGATCTTTGATGATGCCGGTTACCTGCTGGATACCCGTCTTGCCGGACTTCGCGGGCCGGATGAGATGTTCTATGGCTTCGCGGTTCTTGTTGAGTATGCCGGTAATGGACCCAATGGTCGCGGTCATTTCTTTTATCGTGGAAGATGACTCGGTAATCGCCGTTGATTGCTCCCCTATCAGTGCGTTGAGTTTTTCCGCCGCCGTGTCAATATACGCCACGCTGCCGTGAATCTCCTCCACAAAAGCGGCGTGGTTAATAGTCTGGGATACCAGTTTAAGAATTTTATCGTCTAACTGCGAAAGAAGCCGCCGCAAATCCCCCATAGCGGTATGCCGGTTCCCGGCGTTTTTCCGCATAAAAACGATCTCCCGCCTGATAAACCCCAGGGTTTCCGCAACGGCGCGGGCAAAAACAAGGATCAACGCGGTACTGTTACCGGGCTTGTTTTCCCCGGTTCCGCCGGAATCAGCCGGCGCAAGAGCGGAGAGGTCCAACTCCGCAAGTTTCTTGAAAAGCGCGTCCCCCTCGGTTTCGGATTTACGGTCAACGCCGGCCAACGCCGCGAGAACGAGGCCCGCGGCCGTTAAAACAAGAATCAGAATCACCCGCACGGCGCCGCCCGGAACAAGCAGGGCGGCGGCGCAAACCGCGCACAGGATACCCGCAAGCCATACCGCCAAAAACATCCGTGCCTTCATGTATTTTCCTTCTTTAGTTAGGAGTTTGGGTATGGGTCTGTTTCCTCTCCCATATTTTTATCGTAACATAGCGTCATTAAAAAGAATAGCCCTTATCGAATCAGCAATTTTACTTTTAACCACGAAAAACACGAAATGTACAAAAAGAAAACAACCGCCAAGGACACGAAGGGAGGAAAGAAGCGTTCTGACAAAAACCTTTGTGCGCCTTTGTGCTCCTTGTGGTTAAATTTCTTCAAATCTGGGTATTTTCGCGGTACTTGGAAGCAGCGTACTTTGCTTTTTCGTGTTTTTTCGCGCCTTTCGCGGTTGAATTTCTTAAAAGTAAAACCGCTGTTATCGAATGACGAACCCAAGAACCCGCTAACGCGGGGGAGTCAGAGCGCGAACCTTAGGTTCGGAGGGGTATCGTCGTTCGATAAGAGAAAGTCCTACAGGCTCCAAGCAGCCCGCTTTCAATTGCCCTTTTCCGCTTTACAGGGCGGCAATATCCGCCAGGGTTCCCGCGGCCAGGCAGGGAATCGTACTGCCAGAATCTTTCCAGAGGCCCTGCAAGACTTTTCCGGGGCCGGTTTCAAGGCAGGCTTCTATACCGCTCAGGGCGGCTATGGCGGCTTCTTCCCTTACCCACTGCACAGGCTCGGTAATCTGGCGTATGGCCAGGGTCTTTGCCTCGGCGCCTGTACCGACGAGCCTCCCGGTAACATTGGAGTAGAGCGGGATAACCGGATCGGAGAAGCGCACTGCTTCAAGATAGGGCTTAAACCGCCCGGCAGCCGCCGCTATGAGCGGTGAATGGAAGGGGCCCGCAACCTGGAGCCTGACACAGCGCCTAGCCCCCGCGGCCTTAAAGCGGTTTTCCGCTTCTTCAAGGGCAGACGCGGTGCCCGCGACAACGGTCTGCCGCGGGGAATTGATATTGGCCGCATACAGATCGGCAAGGCCCCCTGCCTTCCACCCGGCAATAAGCGTTTCAACCTCGCCGGGGGAGAGCCCTATAACAGCCGCCATGCCGGGGGCGCCGCCTTCCCCGCGGAGCCGGACGGCCTCGGCCTGCATTGCCGCCCCCCGCTCTTTGACAAGACGGAAACAATCCTCCGCCGATATAACACCGGCGCCCGCCAACGCGGCATATTCACCAAGGCTGAAACCGGCGCAGCCTTTACTTTTAAACCCCTTTTCGGCAAGACAGCCCGCGGCCGCCAGGTTTGCCAGGGTAACAGCCGGCTGAGAAATATCGGTGCGCTTGAGAGTTTCCGCGTCCGAATCGCGCAGAAGCGCCTCCATGTCGAGCCCCATCACACCGGAAGCAATCTCAAAAAGTTTCCTTGCCTCTGTGCCGCCTGCTTCAAGGAAATCCAACGCCATACCCTGATACTGGGCGCCCTGTCCCGGAAAGAGAAAAAACACGCTTTCTTTATTTACCGCCATGATTCCCGCCTTTACCAAACAAAAAGATTGCCCCCATAGGTTAAACCCGCGCCGAAACCGATAGTCATAATGAGATCCCCCCTGTGGAGATCCCCGCCCCGGCTCATCTCGTCAAGGGCTATGGGGATAGAAGCCGCCGATGTATTGGCGTAATCTTCAATATTTAAAAAGAATTTTTTCTCCGCTATGCCAAGCCGCTTTGCCGCCGCCTGTACTATACGGGCATTTGCCTGGTGGGGCACGATCCGCGCAAGATCGTCAACGGCTATCTTTTCTTCGTTAAGAAGTTCTTCTATTGTATCGGTTAGGGCTTTAACCGCGAATTTGTAGACTTCACGGCCGTTCATGTTAATATGAGGAGGAATATCGATTACTTCCCCCGCCCTGTAGGGATTCCTGGAGCCGCCCCGCAGAATCTTTAGATTATCAGAGCCCGAACCGTCCGCGTGAAGGACGGAACGGATAAGGCCGCGCCTCCCCTCTCCGCTTGAGGGGGCGCCGGTTTTCTCAATAACAGCCGCCCCCGCCCCGTCGCCGAAGAGTACACAGGTCCGGCGGTCATCCCAATCCGTAATATTGGAAAGGGTTTCGGCGCCGATAACGAGGGCGCGCTTCCGTTTACTATTGACGCTGAGAAGCGCAGCGGCGGTTTCCAAACCGTAGATAAAACCGGTACAACCCGCGCTAATATCCATGCAGCCCGCGTTTTTCGCGCCCAGTTTATCCTGAACTATACAGGCGGTCGAAGGGCAGCCAATGTAATCGGGCGTAGCCGTTCCCAGAATGATAAGATCCATGCCAAGGGCAGCATCCCTGAGCGCGGCTTCCTCTTCCTCTATACTACCGCCTTTCCAAGACGCCGCCTGTAGAAGCGCCTTTTTAGCCGCTTCTACGGCTAAATCGCTTGTAGCCGTATCCTCATTCACTACATGGCGGCCCCTGATGCCGGTATGGGAAAAAATCCACTCGTCAGTAGAATCGATCTTTACCGCCAATTCTTCGTTTGTAATCCGTTTTGCCGGAATGGCGCTGCCGGTACTTATAAATTCAATTGCCATAGGACACCTTTTATGACAAGTTATCATTATTTGTCATAATGTTATAATAACAAATTAAAAAAATTTGTCAAGTTTATTCTTTAGACCTAAGAAACTAATTGGGGTTGCAGGAAAAACAGTATCTGGATTTACTTTATAGATAAAAAATATATGCCTTTCCCTTCACCGTCCCTATCCCCAATAAACGGGAACAGGCCGGCAGAGCAGCCTTCCTCATTTGATCGGAAACCCGCGTGGATAGCGCGTAGTTGAGGGCAAAGTTACAGGCTTTTTTTAATTTCGACCGCCAGCTTTTTCATCTCATTGTCTTCAAGCCCCTGCAAGGACGTAAAATTTTCTGTTTGTACGGCCCTCAGCATCCGTTTTCTCTCGGCGCGATTCAGCAGTTTTTCCTTTACTATAACGTTTTCCAGTTTTTCAATAACTTTCTTTTTATATTGCTCCATTACCGTTAGACATTCTTTATAGTTGGAAACGGTTATAAGGCTGAACAAGGTATCTTCATCCTTTAGAAGCATCTCATAGTAATCTTCTTCCTTTCCGCCTTTTGAAACAAAGCAGTGCAGTAAGAAAAACTCGCTTAGAGAATAGCTCTCTTTTTCATGCAGAACCTGAAGGCTGAATATCCTGTTTTCGATGATTATTCGTTTTTCCGCGGCGCTCTTCCTCTTTAAAATATCCTGCGCCGTGTTATAGGCGGCCTCATTATCAAAAACTAATTCTTCCCATATACCATTTGCGTCAAGGAATAAAAGCCGCTTCAATTCTTTGCCCTGCGGTTTATCAAAATATTTTTCGGCTACGATCTTTCTGATGGTATTCAGAAAAATTTTTTTTTCGCATAGCTTTATATTCAAAAAATAGGACACAAGGACAACGGCGTCATCTCTAAACTCGCATCTTCTTCTCATAGCCGGTACTCTACCTCTACCGGCATTCTTTTCTTCGCGGATTCCATAACAGCCAGGCTGGTATTGGCGGCATCCTCAAGCGTAACCTTAAATTCATCTCCGCTTAAAATACAGTCCGCAAAGGAACGAATACTTTCAAAGGCAAAGCCCCTGGGGTAATCAACATACCGCTCTACGCCGATTTTATCCGCCAGGGCCTTCGCCTTGCCGGCGTTACGGCCGCAAACAGCCGTTGTTTCGCAGAAGGGATGAGCCTGGTATATCTTTGCGTGATTCTCGCCCCAGACGCCCGCGCCTACAATAGCCATTTTCAGTTTTGTATTCATAAAATACACCCTCTAATTTTTTACCGTGCGTGTTCCATAAGGGCGGATACCGTTACCACATCATAGCCGGAACGGGTAAGCGCATCCAGAAGCACATTGATCCGGTTGTAAAGATAATCGCCGCGCCCCCCCGCAAGCAGGCCCAGTCTGATAGGGATAATGGAACCAGGCTGCTTCCGCTCCATAATAAGATCGACCATGTCCGATGCCGAACGCTGCTCTAAGCCTATACGTTTTGCGTCTTCGCGGCTGACCCAGTCCATAGGATCAATATCCCTGCCTATGGTTTTATAGCCGGCCTTTGCCGACATGCTGATTATATCCCTGGATACCGCATAATACGGCGGATGCCAGAGCAGGCTCAATTCGCTGCCCGTCGCCTTAAAAAATTCGTCTTCGTTCCGGGCAAGGCCGCGGGAGACAAACTCCCCGCCTACAAGATACCTTGCGTCGGAAAGGTCTATAGGGGTAAAGAACATAGACGCGGTTTCATGGCCCGCGCCGGCTATCTCGATTGCCGCTTCAGGGTGCCTGCGTATAAATTCACCGTTAAGAAAAAAGGTGGCGCGTATACCGAATTCTTTAAGCGCCTCCAGTACCGTAGGAAGTCCGGATGCGTCATCGTAAAGATCGAAACAGAGCGCAAGCTCCCGCATACCGTTCCTGCTGCCGCGGCTAAAGTAATCGTCATCCCCTTCTAAAGCCCCCGCAAGATTCACAGAACTCTCAGGCGGTAAAGTACCGGCGGACGGTTCTTCAATACCGGAAAAGAGGGGAACCGTCCCTACCGTCCGTGTATTACGGATCATCGGGATGTTGGCGTATGGACCCCTAAGCTGCTTTTCAATGTAGACCCGGTAGCTATCCGACACCAGGGAAGGGTGTTTTACCGCGGGGGCGCTGATCTCAACCCAAGGCGAGCGTCCGTCGGTGGCAAACCAGACGCCGCCTTCCCTCACCAGGATACGGTTCCCCGTTTCCTCAAAAGCCGCTTCCGCCGTACCGGCCAGGCATATAAGATCCCGTCTGCCGGATATCCTTACCCTTTCAATGCGCCGTTCATCCCCAGTAATAAATTCCTCATTATTCATCCAGATACAGGAAAAAGCCGGCCTTGTACTGACTGTCTGGAGGATACGCCAATTTATATAGTCGTAAAGGACTATTCCTTTTTCACCCCAGAACAGGGCCTTGGTTCCATCGGGAGAGAGCGCAGCCCCTCCCCCGACAGGACCGGCAAGACTGCCGAATGTCATGGAAGAAGCCGCCGTATTGAGCCTGAAAGCCATGATCTCGCCGCCGTTCTTACCCAGGACAGAGGCTATCAGGGTGATAACCCCGCCGGGGGACCAGAGCACGGCGAGCTTGTAGCTTGACCAAGGGATCATCAGATAGGGAAAAGAGATATTCCCCGTGTCCGCGTTGATATCCAGGGGATAATAAAAGATATTGCGGTCTCCCTTGGCAAGCAGCATGGAACGGGAATCCGGCGCTATCCAGAAAGAATCGAAGCTCGGATCAAAATCGAAGGGTATCCGCCCGGCCATAGCGCCTATCTCCAGGAACCCCGCATAGAGGGTACGGGTAAAGAGTTCGGAACCCCGGACGCGGTAAACCGTGGATCCCCGCAGGTAGAAGAAATCTCCGGCCTTTCCCCAGTACACCGAGTTGATGGCGCCCTCGCCTATAAGCCGGTATTTTTCGTCAACAAGAGAAATAGACGACGCGTTTATCGCATAATAGTAGAGCTTATTGCCGCGGACATAGACAAAAACACGGGAATCAGGGCTCCAACACGCGGGAAAGTACATATCCGGCCTTTCAACATGGGATGCTATCACCGTTTTAGCGCCGGTCTGCACATCAATAAGCGCAAGGTTCCCGTACGCGGGGCTCACCGGCTCTACCTGGAGTATCCATCTCCCGTCCGCGGAGGGGGCTATATTCTCTACACGCCCGCCAAGGATAGGCGCGCCGCCTACAAATGAGGGGAAACCCATAATATTACGCGGAAGGCCGCCTGAGACGGGGACGCGCACCGCGCCGAAGACGCTGCGCACTTGAAGGGTTTTGTCGTTTTCGAGGAGTTCCAATCTTTCAGGGAACGCGGTAAGCTGCTGGAGGCTTAAATCGGCAAGATGTGATGTAAAGAGCGCCTTCTGCCGCGAGCCCGAAGCCTCGGCGGTGAAGAGAAAACGGTTATCAGGAGAAAGATCTATTCCGGTAAATTGTATCTTGGCGCCAAGGGGGGCTGCCAGAAAAAGCGCCGCCGTGATTAAACAACAAAAAATACTTTGTTTCTTCATCGTTTACTTTAGGATTCCCCCCGCGCTTTTTTATTTTTCTGACGCGGGCTGTATATAAGCAGTATCTCATCCAGTTCTTTTTCCAGTTTGAAAAGTTCCGCATCCAATTTTTCAATCTGCCGTATAGAATACTGAACCTGCTTTTCCCAAAGTTTACCGCAGGCGCTGTCCAACACTGCCTGAAACCGAAGATCCTCAAAAGTCATAGATGCTTCGTTTTTAATGATCATAAAATAAGTTTACTATTAAAAAGGCAAGCAAACAAGGTTTTCCGGTTAAAATAAATATCGCGCATCCTTGGGTCAGGATAATTCTAAGTGTCCCCTCATAAAGCCTGAGTAGTTAGAACGCTCTACTTACTATCTATATTAACCATTATTTCAGGCGCGTTTCCCATTTCCGCCTTTTGAAGGGTTCCAATATGATCATAAGCCCTGATAAATGTTACTACCGCGATAAAAGCAATCAAAATTAAAACGAGCTTGCGCATTAAGCCCTCCAAATGATTATTTAGTTTATTCCTTAACAACAAAGAATTTCAAGGGGTTAACACATCATACGGGTTTATCGCCCTGTTGTTCTTGTAAACCGCAAAGTGAAGATGAGGGCCCGTACTGTAACCGGTGCTTCCCACCTCCCCTATCTTTCCGCCCTGCGGTATTTGAGCCCCCTGCTTAACCGCGGTGCTGTTCAGGTGGGCGTACATGGTTTGGTATCCCCCGGTATGGGTCATAATGATGAACTTTCCGTAGGTAGCATTGAAGCCTACCGACGCTATCTTACCGTCCATAGCAGCCTTGACCGGCGTTCCCAGGGAAGCGGCAAGATCGATAGCCGCGTGGTAACGGCGGATACCGCTGATAGGATCATTGCGCCAGCCGAAGGGCGAGGAAAGCCGGCCTGAGATAGGATAGATAAAAAGCTCGCCGAGAACCAGCTTGAGTTCTTCCTTGGGCATACGAGCGCCGGGAATGAAGATCTGCATACCCACTCTAATGAAATCATTATCCATATCATTGGCATCCAGTATCGCGGTAAGCGGTACGCCGTGGGCCTGGGATATCTTTGTAAGCGTATCATTTTCTTTTACAGTATAGGGAATTCCATCCATGTTGGGTATCTTGAGCTGCTGCCCTTCCCGCAGGCGGCGCGCGTTACTGATGCCGTTTAAAGCGATAACGGCATCCATTGAAAGCCCGTTAGCCGCGGCTATGCCGGAAATAGTATCCCCGTTCTTCACATAGTAATCCTTTGCGGAAAAGACCTCCGTTAAATCCAGGGGAACAGGGGCCTCCCGCAGCGCGGACGGTGAAATATTCACGGCCTCAAGTAAGGGCTCCGTTGAAAGAGCGGGCAGCACGGATGGAGAACCGGGAATCGAGACCTCTACCTGGCGCTCGCTTACCGCGCCCAACGATGGAGAAAACCCTGTGTATTGAGCCATAGCATTCCGGTATTCTCCATCCTCTCCGGGGCTTAGTACAAGCGGTTCGGATAAAAGGAATTGAGCGGAAAGAGACTCCCAGTTTATCGCTATAAAAGAAAAACTAATAAATAAAAGAACAAAAAGCAAACTTAGACAGGAAAAGAAAGAAAAAGTCCGCCTTGATTTTTTTTGTGCGGAAGAATATTGCGCATATCCGCTTTTTTCAGTAAAAATTATTTTTCCCCTGATGTTACGACGGAATAGACGCGGCCGTTCACTCTTGAGCCACGGCTGTTCCTCGGAAGGGGGAATCTTCGTGCGGGGCATATACAACGCAGCACCCTCACGAGGCCCTTCACGGCTGAATATTTCTTCAAAAGTTTTAGGATTCGTTTTCAACTTCCCCGCGGGAATTTTTTTTTCATTAAACAGGAATCCTGCTTTAACCGGCTGCTGTTTTATTTGTTTTATTAAAGAATTCACCGCCGCCTGGTTGAAAAAAAGAGGAGGGTTCCGTGCCGAAACATGCTGCTCCAATAATAAATCCGTCATAATAATGGTTTATCGACAGAATTAACGATAATGATTATACTATGTTATGCAAAGATGAAAACAGCAAAGACATCCGATAAGATTGGAAAGACTATCCTGGGGGCTTTTCTGGCGGCCCTGCTTATGAAGGTCTTTTTATTTGATTTTATGATAGCCGAAGGAAATTCTATGCTGCCCGCGATTAAACCCGGCGCCGTACTCATAGTCAACAAGTGTAGTTACGGTTTTAGATTCGCCCCGGCAGGAAACTATATTATACGCTGGTCAAAACCTCAAAAAGGAGATATTGTAATCTTCTATACACCCCAAGGGGAACTGGCGGTAAAACGCTGCGCCGGCCTCATCCAGGATAGCTCTTTCCTGGCCTATGGGGATAACAGCACCGTTTCCCTGGATTCACACTTCTACGGTCCTGTTCCGGTCGATAATATTATAGGACAAGTTTTAGGCATTAAATGATTGATACGGTACAATTTCAAGATCTTAACAATACTCAGAAAGATAAGGATCGTAAATTTTTCATCCAGAACCGGCGTTATTTTATTTTTTTCCTGCTTCTTGCCCTTGTATCCCTGGGGATACTGATACGGTATGCCCTGCTCATGCTCGGGACTCCGCCCCCCCAGAGCAGCGTTCCGCGGCGGGCACGGGCCGGTGAGCGCGGTCTTATTTTGGACCGTAACGGCAGAATTCTGGCCATGGAAACGCGGCTGGGCAATATCAGCGTATGGCGGCCTGAAATCAGCGATCTTGATACCCTCTGTACGGAACTGGCCCCGGCGCTGGAAATGCCCCCCCATGAGATACGGGAACGGATAGAAACCGCGGCGAGCGATTTTGTCTACCTTAAAAAACAGGTGGATCAGTCCACCATGAAGCTCATTGAGTTGGGCCAGGATGAAGGGCGTTTCCACGGGGTAACGATAGAACCTATAGTCGGCAGGATCTATCCTGAAGGGGAACTGGCAAGCCAGATTATCGGATTTGCCGGAGATGATAATAACGGCCTTGGAGGTATTGAATATGCCTTTAACGAGGAACTTTCCCCAAAAAAGAACCTTCAGGGCGAAAATGCCAACGGCGGTTATACCGATTCGGGTACATCCGGGGATAACGGCGGCCAGGTGATTCTCACCATTGACGCAAATGTTCAGTTTATCCTACAGGAAATAGGAGAAAAGATACTTGTCGAAAACGAGGCCGAAGCGGTCATGTTCATGGCTATGGATCCCCGTACCGGAGACATACTGGGTTCGGCATCTCTTCCGGGTTTTGATCCGAATATGTTACGGTCTTCCACCGAGATTACCCGTATGGATAGGCCCAGCCTCTGGGCCTATGAGCCCGGTTCCGTATTCAAGGTCTTTTCCCTCTCAGCCCTGATGGAATCGGGGTCTATTACGGGGAATACCGTCTTTATCTGCGACGGACATTACGAAAAGACTACCGATCTGGGGGAACGGGTGGTTATCAAGTGCCTGGGAGCGCACGGCAGGGTTACGGCGCGGGAGATCATCGTCTATTCCTGCAACGCGGGGGCGGCCTATGCCGCCGACCGGCTCAATTCAGACGCCTTTTATCAGCGGCTCAGGGATTTCGGCTTCGGCGGGCGCACCCAGGCAGGTACGCCCGGGGAAACCGGCGGTTTTCTCAGGTCCGTGGAACGCTGGTCGGGACGCTCAAAACCTACCATATCTATGGGTCAGGAAATTGCGGTATCGGCCCTCCAGATGATACAGGCAGCCAGCGCCATAGCAAACGACGGCATACTTGTCCCCCCCCGCTTTGTATCCATGATCCGTTCCCCGGACGGAAAGCAGGAAACAGCCTACCGCCCCCAGCCTCCCCGCAGGATACTGAGTGCGGAGACCGCCCGGGCCATGCGTTCCTACATGATGGCGGTTACCTCCGATATAGGTACGGGCTGGAGGGCCAATGTAGAGGATCTTTCTCTGGCGGTAAAAACAGGAACCGCCCAGATCATCGACCCGGAAACCGGCGCCTATTCCGACAAAGACTTTATCGCAAGCTGCATAGCCCTGCTCCCCGCCGAGTCCCCCTCCCTCGTGCTCTATCTGGTCATCATAAAGCCGCAGGGCCTCTCTTACCTGGGCGGCCGTATCGCAAGCCCGCCCATACGGGAGGCGGCGGAGGCTCTGGTGGATTACCTTGGTATACCGCGCGGCAGGAACCCCCAGATTGTACATTCAGGAACCGTCGCGCTACAGCCCAAGCTCGTTCCAGATATAGACGGCAGGGCGCCCGACCTTTTGGGCTATTCCAAGGCGGAACTCATACCGCTTCTTTTAAGGGATGATCTCAATATAGAATTTTCAGGCGAAGGTTGGGTTGTCTACCAGGAACCGGCCGCGGGAACGCCCCTGGAAGCGGATACGGTGATCCGCCTGGAACTGGAGTAATATGCCGCGTGAAAATTTTTGGGAGGCAAACCTCAAGGTAATCCGCAGCCTCTACCCGGGCCTTGCCGAACAGCTTGCCCAGGAACCGGATTCGGTTTTTACCGAAGAAGATATACGCATTGAAGAGAGCCTTTCGGGGGCTTTAAGCCTTATGGTTAAGGGCATACACGTTCATTCCCCCCGTAATCCGCAGAGGGATGCTCAACGCCTGGCCGAAACCCTGGAAAAGCCTGCCGGGGCTGTAGGCGGGAATGGAGAACCCGTGGTTCTTATGGGCTTCGGCCTGGGCTATGGAGCGGAAGCGGCGGCGGCAAAGGCGGAGGGACGGGTGCTTGTCGTGGTTGAACGCCGCCTTGAAATTTTCAGAAAGGCGCTGGAATGCCGCGACCTAAGATCCTTTCTTAAAAACAACAGGCTTATATTTATCCTGGGGGGCAGCGGGGACGCGCTTCTCAGCGCGCTTTCACTGCTTGAAAACGCGGGAAAGAGCGGCGGCCTCCTTCCCCTCATAGTAAAGAACCGGGCCCTGGTCAGCCTGGATGAAGACTGGTATGCCGGGCTTGAAGGGAAGGTCCGCTCATGGGCGTCCCGCGCCGAGATCAATGCCGCGACGCTCCGGCGTTTCGGTAAACGCTGGGTAAGGAACCTTTCCCGTAACCGCGGGGCGATACGCGCCCTCCCCGGCGTTTCCTGGCTGCGGGGCATTGCCGGCGCATACCCCGTGTTCCTTGCCGCGGCCGGCCCCTCCCTGGATAAGGCGGGGCCCCTTCTTGAGAAGATCGCGGAACGGTGCATCGTCATAGCCGTAGATACCAGCCTGCGGTTCCTTCTTGAATGGGGCGTAGAACCGGATTTTACCGTTGTCGTTGATCCCCAGTTCTGGAACGCGCGGCATCTTGACCGCGCCCCCGCCCCCAGGTCCTGCCTTATAGCCGAATCAGCCGTGTATCCTTCCGTCCTTTTCCATCCCTTTGCCAGGACCTTTCTCTGCGGTTCGGTTTTTCCCCTGGGCCGCTACATCGAGGAAAGGGTTGAAGCCAAGGGCCGGCTCGGCGCGGGCGGATCGGTGGCCGCTACCGCCTGGGATTTCGCCCGCTATCTGGGGGCTTCTTCCGTCTGGATTGCCGGCCTCGACCTCTCCTTCCCCGAACTCAAGACCCACTTCAAGGGGGCCGTCTTTGAGGAAAAGGCGCACACACAATCGCGGCGTTTTGTCCCCGCGGAAACATTCTCCGTCCGCGGCCTGCTTGACGGCCTCCCCTTCCGGGCGGTTTCCGCCGCGGGAGGAGCCGTGCTTACGGATAAGCGGCTGTCCCTCTACGCGGCCTGGTTTGAAAGCCGCTTCCGGCAGTTCCCCAACGTCAGGAATCTCAGGCTGTTCCCGGAGGGGCTTGCCATTGCGGGACTTGAAAACGGCAGAACAGAGGAGCTGCTTGCACTGCCCGCGCTCAGACCCGGTATTGACATGCTTTTGAAAGAGGTTTTTGCAAAGGCCTACGCCGGTTTTAACGCGCCTGAAAAAGCAAAGAAACGGTCGGAAGCCTACGAAAGCGCCCTGAGCGATCTGAGGCGCGGCCTTGAAGAAATTAAAAGATTAGCGGAGCAGGGTGAAAAAACAGCGGAGAAAGGCATCAAGGCGCAGGGCTGCGCCGCAAGGCGGAACGAAGCGCTGGCCGAACTTGACCGCGTCAACCGGTCAATACAGGAAAGCAAGGTCAGGGATATTGCAGGCTTCCTCTTCCCCAACACGGCGGATTTGGAGAAAAATCTGGGCGCCCCGCCTGAAAAAAATCTCCTGCGCTACCTGGAGTTTTCCGCTCAGTTCTACCGCAGCCTTGCGGAAGCGGCGCTCTACAACCTTGGCGAATTGGGGAAGCGCGCATAATTAATATACAGCATTTTGTATACCCGCAGGCTCCCCGGCTTCTTCTACAGCAATTTTACTTTTGAGTCCCCGCCGAAAAGGGGCTTTTTTGCAAATTTGACATTTCTAGTCTTTCGTAAGTCATTGTATTATAAAGACTTAGGATTTTAGAAAAAGGTCGAAATTCACGGAAATAGAGTTTTCGGAGGGGACTCAAAAGTAAAACCGCCGCATTGTTCCCAGCGCCTCTTCCCATAATTTTTAATTTTGTGTATCCTGTTATTTAGGAGTATATAATGTATACTATGCGGAAAAAAGATCGGGAGATGCCGAGGGACTTTGCGCTTTCGGTTGTAGATAAATGTTTATTCGCCGTGATGGCTACAGTAAGCGATGACGGCAGCCCTTACTGTATTCCTCTTTCAATAGCACGCTCGGGTGAATGGATATACTTCCATTCTGCACATGAAGGGCACAAGATAGACAACCTGAGAACCCGCAACCGTGTATGCCTTTCCTGTGTGGGCGATACCCATATACCGGAAGGAAAATTTACTATAGAGTATGAATCGACTGTAATTTTTGGAAGCGCGGAAGAGGTAACTCTTGATGAGGAAAAGATACGCGCCCTAAGCCTTATCTGTGAACACTACACACCGGCAAACATGGCTGCGTTTGACGAGGCTATAAAACGGAGCCTCGCGGTTACGGCAATATGGAAAATTCATATTGATGAAATATCGGGCAAGCAAAAAGCCCCGCTGCGCTAGCAGCCGCGGACACTTCGTGTCCGATTGCACTTGTGGATTTTTTGCATGAATATGCAAAAAATCCCGATCAATGGGCATGCTGTACTCTTCGAGTATTCGGAGTTTGTAAGGTATAAATATTCATATTTATGAATATTTATACC
>JAISQR010000482.1 GCA_031274035.1 Treponema sp.
AACTCATGGCCGGTAACAGCAACTGTACCTGGCACTGGTCGTCAAAACCGGGGGACCGGAAACCCGGAGTGCCCTGGTGCGGTTTTTTCTTTCCCAATTTGACCCCGGTTAACATTACCGAAGCCGCAGCGCTGCGCCGCTATGCGGGCCTTCCGGATAACGCGATTCTGCTCAATGGCTTTGACAGCATTGATGCTTTGCCGCAGTCCGCTGTTCCTCCCGATGCGGGATTTATGATTTTTACCAATGGGAAACTCGGCGAACTGCGCCATGAAGGTGAACGTGAAGAACATATTGTTTTTGACGCCCTAATCGAAAAAAGTGCTTACGTGGTCCAGGTCTTTTTTCGCCTTGATAATCCCGGCGCAAAGACCGGCATGGAATTTGTTTGTGATAAAAATAATAAAGCTTTTTTATCAGTTATATGTTCGGTAAATAACGTTCAATTAACGCTTGAAGAAAACAAAATCCTGTCGCTTTCAAAAGAAATTCACGCCGGGGAAATGCACAGTCTAAAAATTGCCTTCACCGCAGAAGGAATAGTAAAGGTGTTTGTCGACGACCTTTGCAATCCGGCCTTTGAGATTACCGCGGAACCGGCATTAGCCGTAAAAATTGCCCTGATTGCGGCGGGGAAGGCCGCTTTTGATGACCTTGGGGCTGTTTATTGTGACAAGTGAATTAATTCATCATCGGGAGACAAACAATGTACTATAAAGATGACTGGGACAAGGCAAAGAACAATCTCCTGGCGTTTTGGGAGGGGGAAGATATAGGCCGGCCCTGTATGGCGGTATTCGCGCCGAGGACCGGTGACTCAAAACAGTTTCCTGAATTGCAGAACGGTCCATGGACCGGAAGCATGGACCAGTTTGGCGATGACGATGTCGAATCAATTACAAGGTGGTGGACCAGTCCTGAGGAGAATTTAAAGCGGATGGAGTATTGGTTTGAGAGTACCTACTTCGGCGGCGAGGCGCTTCCGGCTACCTATGTAAATTGGGGTGCCAGCGCCGCCGCCGGGTTTTTCGGCAGCCCTCCGCATTTTAATAAAAAGAGTGTCTGGTTTCCCGTTGTCATTCATGACTGGGATGAATGGAAATGGCAGTTCGATGAAAAAACAAACAAGTGGTGGAATGTTATCAAAGGGATCATCAGTTATCTAAACGATCATTCAAAGGGAAAATTTCTTGTGGGCATGCCCGAATTTGGAAACGCCGCGGATAATCTTTCGCTTATGCGGGGAATGGATGATCTTGCCATTGATTGCATTGAGAGCCCGGACAGGATAGCGGAAGCGATACGGTTTATGGACACCATATGGATAAACCTGCACGAGGAACTGTACAAATTGACGCAACATACAAACTGCGGCGGCGGGGTTCTTCCCTGGATGAGTCTCTGGGCTCCCGGCAGGATCGATCAGCTTGCCTGCGATTTTTCAAGCATCCTGTCTCCTTCAATATTTAAAGATATTTTTGTACCCGAAATTGAACTTATGGGGTCGTGGATGGAATATGGCGTCTATCACCTTGACGGTCCCTCCGCGATGGCAAATACACTGGACATACTTCTCGGGATTGACAAAATTAAAACCATCGAATTTACACCGGGTATCGGTTTCCCGCCGACTACTACGCCGGAATATATACCGAAATACAAAAAGATCCTTGAAAGCGGAAAACGGCTTTACCTTCTGGCCGATCCAAAAGAGGTAGAACCCCTCTGCGGGGCGCTGCCCTCCCGGGGACTCTATATCTGCAGCTATGCGGATTCCCGGGAAGAAGCCGACCGGATGATACAAAATGCCTATTTGTGGAGCAAAAAATAGATATACCAGGCGGCGAACTATTGACGTGATTATCTAAAAAATATACCTTTAGTTGGTGGGTATATGAAAAAGCAAGCGCTGGTCACCCTTAGGGATATTGCTGATGCTCTGCATTTATCGGTTAATACTATTTCCTGCGCCCTAAAAGAGCGGAACAATCTCTCGCCGGAAACGATCAGAAGGGTAAAAGAAAAGGCCTTTGAGCTCGGCTACATTCCGAATAGCGTAGCCAGTTCCATACGGACGGGCTACACCAAAACTATCGCGATAATACTGGGGGATATTGCCAACGCCTATTTTTCCGTCATGGTTAAGGAACTGGAACGCCTCATCAGAAATGAAGGTTATGTCGCGATGATCCTGGTTACCGACGAGGATCCCCGGATCGAAAACGAGGCCATAGAGGCGGCTCTCTCCAAAAACGTAGACGGTATCATTATTTTTCCTACCTGCAAAACCGAAAAGGGTATTAATCTAATCCGAAAACGCAGGCTTCCGTTTATTCTTATCGGAAGGCATATGCAGGATACAAAGATGGATTATATCGTCAGCGATGATGTTAACGGCGGCTACCTTGCCACTAAATATCTTTTGGGCAAGGGGTATAAAAAAATCCTTTTGTTTTCCGGTCCCGATTATGTGTCCAGCGCCTTTGAACGCAAACAGGGATATCTCAAGGGTATGGACGAAGCGGGTATTCCGGTAAAAGATCTTATCATCCCCTGTGATATTACAATCAACGAAAAGACGGATAAACAAATAGTAATAGCGTTAAATTCCCATAAGAATTTTGATGCCATATTTACGTATAATGATATTATCGCGTTCAGAATAATACGTCTAACACGGCGGATGGGACCGGACATCCCTGATATTATCGGATATGATAACATCCAATCAAAAATTGATTTTGGTTTTGATATTTCTTCGGTTAATATCTACAAAACCCTGATGGCGGAAAAGGCAACAGCCTGGCTTTTTTCACGGATCAGGCATGAAATAAAACCGGATGAATATCTTAATGAGGTAGTTCCGGTGGATCTCCATATAAAAGAATGAACCTCCCCTGACGGCCGCCTACTGCTTCAGCCTGTTTGTCCAGACCCGCAGTTCCCGGGCGGCCCAGTGGGCGATGAGGAGGCGGAGCCGGTTATGGGCGTTGAGTTCATCGTCCAGGATCGCCTCGGAGAGGATCAGCTGA
>JAISQR010000485.1 GCA_031274035.1 Treponema sp.
TGTTTAGAGCGCCGAATTGACACGCTGGAAAAACTCTCGAGCGAACTATCGGCATGGCAGCTTGACCGTAATACGGCTGAAAAAACAGTGAAATGGCAGTTTACCACCCAAGACGCGCGGATAAAACTTCATGGTTTATATCAAGTTGTTTGACCTAATCAAGGTACTAGCAGCCGCGGACACTTCGTGTCCGATTGCACTTGTGGATTTTTTGCATGAATATGCAAAAAATCCCGATCAATGGGCATGCTTTCGGAGTTTGCAAGGTATAAATATTCATATTTATGAATATTTATACTATTTTATGCGCGAAGCGCAACAAACTCCTAGTTATGCTGCTCGGAAAACAAATTGTTATCTTATCCCTTGTGATAAGCGGAGAATTCCTGTTTGTTCAGAACATTCATGGTCAGGGCATGGATGCCCCAGCCATTAAAGACCCGGCGTCCGCTTTTTTCCGGGAACTAAGCGGGACGGTGGAAACCAGAGCTTCGGGCTCAGCGGTATGGGTAAAGGCCGCGAAGGGATATCCAATAGGGAAGGATACCATTATTTCCACCGGATTTAAGAGTACCGCCGTCATTGCGGTGGGGAACTCAACCCTCACGGTACGGCCCCTGACCCGTTTAAGCCTGGAAGCAATAATCCAAAACCAGGACGGCGAACAGGTAAGCCTGTACCTTCAAACCGGCAGGGTCCGGGCCGAAGTAAAGCCGCCATCCCGGGGAAATATAGATTTTACTGTAAGAGGCCCTTCGATTACAGCGTCGGTCAGGGGAACCGGTTTTGATTGTTTGCGAAGGGTACATACCCAAGAGCCCGCCTTTCGGCGGGGTTGTTGATTTTGATACGGAGAACATCCGGGTGGAGGAAGGGCGGGTTCACTACTCCCTTGCCAACGGGCGGCAGGTATACGTGGATGAAGGAGAAAGGAGTTATGTGGATGAAGCGAACAACCGGCCGGCGTCTCCCTTTGAGGCCGCCCGTGAGGATGCCGCGCCCGGCCTTCCTCCCGGAAGCGGTTCCGGCAATTCCGCCGGAGACAATGCCCCGGTGCTTACTCCGCCCGTGGTAACCCCGGCACAGGATGGCAACGCCGGTGTTGGATTTGGATGGGACTAATAGTTTGCGGGGCTTTGCCTAAAAATCGTATAAATATTCATATTTATGAATGCGAACCGGAGGTTCGATTATACCTTACAAACTCCGAATACTCGAAGAGTACAGCATGCCCATTGATCGGGATTTTTTGCTCAGTGTGCCAAAGGCAAACTGAGCAAAAAATCCACAAGTGAGACGGTGAGGGAATTGAGGAACAGCGCCGCGCAAGACATTAAAACAATGACGGTATATTAGAGCGCTTCCCCGCTCAAGCCAATACCGCTGTTTTGGATAAGGGCGTCTACTCTTTCCAGCCGCAGAACTATCAAAACCCACGGTATTTGAAAAACTCATCTCAAAACGTTCATTCCGCGGCTTTCATGGATTCGGCCATTTTAATGCCGCGTATCTTTTTGAGCATAAAAAAGTCGGTAGCCGCGGAGAATAGCAGGGTGATAAGCGCCGAAAGAATATAGCTGGGCGCCGATATGGTTCTGCCGAACATAAGGTCGGTGTTCTCCGCCACCGCGATAATAAAACGGTGGAGCGGTATACCGAGTACCAAACCGGCTAAGGCGCCGAGTACGCTGAGTACGGCTATCTCGCGGAAGATATAGGCCGCGGCTTCGTTTTGGCGGAAGCCCAGTACCCGGAGGGTGGCCAGTTCGCGGCTGCGCTCGTTGATGTTGATATTGCTGAGGTTATAAATGACTATCATAGCAAGCGCGCCGGCGGCGGCAATGAGGATAAGAACTACAAAGCTGATGCTGGAAAGCAAATTCTCGTACGACTGCTGTATCTGAGAGCCGAATGAGGCTTCGCCGACATTTTTTTCCGCATGAAGCGCCCTGATTAATTCGTCCTGGGCGCGAAGGCCGTCTATGCCGGATTTTACAAGCAGCGTGCCGTACCGGAGATCGCCGCCGAATACTTCCGTATAGGCCCTCCTGCCTATGTAGACATAGCAGCCGACGTAGTTTTCGATGACGCCGGTCAGGATAAATTCCCCGCGCCTGCCTCCGCTGTTTTCAATACCGATGGTCAGACCGGGTTTTAGACCAAGTACCTCCGCCATCTTTTCGGTGATAAAAACATCGGTATCGGAAAACGGGGCTGTTGTCTTTGTCTTGCGATCCCGCAGGGTGATATAAGAACCAAGGTCTTCCCCTGTTTTCGGCGTATACAAGGCAGTACTGATCCGTCCGCCGCGGGCGACGAGGCTGCCGTCTTCGCATTGAATGGGTAAATAGGTCTTTTGCCCCGCGCCTTCGCTGAGGCCGTACCTGCCAAGAAGATCGGCAAGGCTGCGGACGGAAGCCGCTTCTCCATCAGGATCGGTCAGAATCCCTGCCAATTCTATACGCAGATCGTACTGTTCCAGTACCTTAAACTGGGTATGGGCTATATCTACCAGCGATTCCCTCAGTCCGAAACCTGCCACCATGAGGGCCGTACAGCCTGCAATGCCGGAGATAGTCATAAAAAAATGCTTCTTGTACCGGATAAGGTTACGGGCGGTAACCTTGTAGGTAAATTTCAGGGGCTGCCAGATAAAGGGGATATATTCAAGCAGGATACGCTTGCCGCGGCGGGGCGCGCGCGGCAGGAGGAGGTTCGCGGGTTTTTCCCAGAGTGCGCCGTAGCAGGCGGAGGCGGCCGCCCCCATAGTGCCAAGGAGGACAAGGAAGCAGGCGGTAAGGCCGAATACCCAATTGAATTCCGTTACAAGCGGGGGAAGTTTATACATAGTGCCGAAGGCATTGTAGATAATTATGGGAAAAAGCCTAAAACCGCCTATCATGCCGCACAGGGCGCCAAGGACGCTGGTAAGACCGCAGTAGACAAGGTATTTGCCGGCTATGATCCGTTTCTGATAACCCAGGGCTTTGAGCGTGCCTATCTGGGTGCGTTCCTCTTCTACCATCCTTGTCATGGTGGTAAGGGCGACAAGGGCCGCGACGAGGAGAAAAAATACGGGAAAGACCTTTGCTATATCGGCTATCTTTCCGGCATTGGCCTTAAAATTAACCGTCCCTACATTGGAGTTCCGGTCAAGCACATACCAGCGCGGCGTTTCTATACGGCCTGCAAAATCTCCTATGCTGCGCTTCCCGTCTTCGATCTCCGCCTTTCCTTCGGTAAGTTTTCTTTCCGCCTCAAGCCTGCCCGCTTCCCATTGGGCTTCACCGCGTTCAAGCTCCCTCCGCCCCTCTTCGAGCGCCTTCCTGCCTGCGGCAATCTCTTCTTCGGCGGCAGCCAGTTCCGCCTCGGCCCCGGCAAATTCCCTTTCCGCGTCTTTGCGGCCCTGTTCCAATTCCCGGCGGCCCTGTTCTAGTTCCCACTCTTTCTCCGCAAGGAGCATCATTCCAACCTGGTATTGGGCAAGACTCTCGTCGTATTGTTCCACCCCCCTGCGGGCCTTGGAAAAAAGCATTTTAAAAAAAGATTTTCTTGTCTTTTCCACTTCGTCTTTAGCCGCGTCTAACTGGGCCTTGCCCTCCGCGGCCTGCTTCTTCGCCGCCGCAAGTTCCGCGCCGCCGCTGCGCAGCCTTTCCTCACCCTCAAGGAAGGCCCGCTCCGCCTGCCGCCTGCCGTTTTCCAGTTCCAGCCTGCCGGCCTTTGCCCGCTCCGCGCCTTCGGCAAGTTCCGCTTCCCGGCGGGAAAATTCAGCCCAACCTTCATTGAGCCTTCTTCGCGCCGCCTCAATTTCAGCCATTGCCGTGCGTTCTCCTTCCTCATACTCCAGTTCAGCCTCCTGTATCTTTTCCAGGGCCGCAATTTCCACCTGGCGTAGTATGTCCTTACGGCGCAGCGCCGACCGTTCCCTGCCGATACTGTCGAGCTTATCGGCCGTACTGTCGATAAGATCCTGATAGGCAGGGGAAAAAGACTTGAGTTTGGATGCCCCCTTCAAGGTTAGGTTTATATCGGTATAGACCGGCAGGGTATAGGCGGCTTCCCGTACATAGATGACCGCGCCGAGCCGTCCGCTTCCTACACGGGACGGTTCCCGTTCGTAGCTTAAAAACAAGGGGCTTTTTACAATGCCGGTAACGGTAAATTGGGTATACGCATAGGTATCGGGGAGATCGCCGGCTTGGCCGCCTTCAATACGGAGTATAGCGCCCGGTTCCAGGGGAATAAAGAAGCCGCCGCTCTGTTCGGCAAGACATTCATCATCCTTCTCCGGCATCCTGCCCAAAAGAAGCTCCATACGGTTGACGAAACCGCCTTCGTCATGCCCCGCTACGCTGCGTTCCAGATCGAAGCCGTAGATGCGGGCGGTTAGGGATTCCCCAGAATCCGTCCTTACCAGCGCGTCGGTTACCCGCGCGGCCTGGACGCGCTCAACCTCTTCAAGGCTGCTTACCGCGCGGATGTCCTCCCCGGTAATGCCCATATCCGCCTTGATGAATAGGTCCATCATCGCCGTCTGGTCAAAATAGCGGTCAACCGAGGCTTCCATGTCGGGCGTGGAAGCGAGAAGGCCGGCGAGAAAGCCTACGCCCAAGGCGACGATGGCAAAGATCGCCGCAAAACGGCTGAAACTTAGGCGTATTCCCCGAATGATATTCTTGACAAAGGTCTTCCCAAAGGCAGGATGACCGGCATTATTCTGCTTCACCACTCTATCTTTTCAACCGGTAAGGGGGATGTATTGTATTCGGTTTTCATGATCCGGCCGTTTTTTATCTGTATAACACGATCCGCCATGCCCGCTATCGCCTGGTTGTGGGTTATCAGTACCACGGTCTTTCCTGAAATCCGGCAGCTTTCCTGGAGCAGCTTGAGGATGAGCTTGCCGGTATTGTAATCAAGCGCGCCGGTGGGCTCGTCGCAGAGCAGCAGTTTAGGGTTCTTAGCCAGGGCTCTGGCAATGGAGACCCGCTGCTGTTCGCCGCCTGAAAGCTGGGCGGGGAAGTTATCCATGCGCCCTTCAAGCCCTACTTCGATAAGGGTTGTCCGGGGGTCCCGGTGCTCACGGCATATCTCCGCCGCCAGTTCTACGTTTTCAAGCGCGGTCAGGTTGGCTATCAAATTATAGAACTGAAAAACAAAACCTACATCATAGCGGCGGTAGTTGGTCAGTTCATTCTCGTTCAATCCGCTGATAATCTTATCGTCAATCCAGATTGTTCCCGCGTCGCAGGAATCCATACCGCCCAGCATATTGAGCAGGGTCGTCTTGCCCGCGCCGCTCGGCCCCAGGATAACGCAGAATTCATTTTTTTCAATATCAAAAGTCATATTATCCGCGGCTATGATTTTGTTTTCGCCCATGCTATAGTACTTACATACATTACGAAATTCAATGTAGCTCATGGTTATATATATAATATATATGAGTTTAATAGAGAAGGGGGAGCGCGCTTAAACGGAGGGCGGATATACAACGGTTCTTACGCTGTTCCTCCGGCCCAAAGTTTTTTTAGTAAAAACGCTTTGGAAGCCCTGTTCCCAGTTCAGCAGTTTAATTATGGAGATTCAAATTGAGAACTTTCCTCACATTCATTGTCCTTGCTGTTTTTATTACTTTCCCCCGCTCCCCCGCCCTTCACGCGGACAACGCCGACGCGGCGCTTGCGCCCGGCGCTGCCCAGGCGTCCGCGGCCCCCGCAAGCCGCGACCGCTATATCTTTAAACTTGCCATTATAGGTCCCGGCGATGAACTCTATTTCTGGTGGGGGCATATCGGACTTATCATCATAGATACGGTTACCGGCGCGGAGCGTTTCTACGACTGGGGCATTTTTTCCTTTGACAGGGAAAACTTCTTTGTCAATTTTGCTTTCGGAAGGCTTATCTATAGCTGCGGGGTAAGCCAGGCCGAAAGAAATATCCGTTTTTATACCCTTACCAACCGTGATATTACCCTGTATACCCTGGATATTCCGCCTGAAAAGAAGGATGAGATACGGCGCTTTGCCGAATGGAACGCGCTGCCCGAAAACAGCGACTACTTTTACCATCATTTTAAGGATAACTGCGCAACCCGCATACGGGATATCCTAGACGCCGCAACAAACGGCGAGTTTAAGGCCGCCTTTGGTGAAGCGCCGGGCCGTTTTACCCTGCGCCAGCATGTACGCCGCCATACCTGGTTTTCGCCGTTTTTTGACTGGCTGCTCAATTTCCTTATGGGGCAGGATATTGACACGCCCATAACGGTATGGGAAGAGATGTTCCTTCCCTCGGAGATTGCGTCCCGCGCGGCCGGTTTTCAGTATACCGACAGCACGGGCAGGCTGAGGCGTCTTGTCTCTTCGGTTGAAACCCTGAACCGCTCGCGGGGGCGGCCTATTGTACTGGATAAACCCCGCAGGCAATGGCCTATGGAACTGTGCCTGGGTATAACTATCCTGGGCATACTGGCCGCTTTCATGCGGGTAAGGCAAAAAAGGCCCGTACCCGGCAGGATGCTCCTGGGCATAAGCCAGAGTCTGCTCGGCCTTTGCCTGGGTCTTGCGGGTACGGTTCTCTTCTTTATGACTTTTTTTACCAACCACGATTATACCTGGCACAATAGCAATATACTCTTTATTAACCCTTTGATCCTTGCTATTGTCCCCCTGGGGATTATGAGCTTTAGAGAAAAAGATCAGAAAAAACGATACAGAAGGGAGATTATCCTTAAATCAGTGTGGACCTATATTGCTATAGGAAGCATCCTCTCCCTCCTTATCAGGGTGTTCCCCCAATTTTACCAGCAAAACCAGGTAACGGTCGCACTGGTACTCCCCTTTGCGCTGGGCCTGAGCTTTGCGCCGGACTGGGCCGCCCGGTTTTCTAAGGCGGTATGCGGAAGGTAGTATGGGGAACGCAGTTGGAAGAAGAAAACCGCCGCCTCCGTGAAGGCCGGTAAGGCGCCTTTCTGAAAAGGTATCTCACACCCAATGATTGCGGCGGGTTACCGGTTTATCAAACTGTAGCAGCAATTTTACTTTTGAGAAATTCAACCGCGAAAGGCGCGAAAAGACACGAAGATGCTATGATTTTAATTATCGGGGAAAAGTGGTACTCTCTGGTCCGACGGGGCCAGAGAGCCGTGCAAACAAGTTTGCTTTGCAGGTTGGTCTGTGCTGTGAGGAAATCAGGGGAAACCCGGAGGAACCTCGTCACGAAGATTAGTCTAAACCCTCCCCCGCGCAAGCGGGTTCTTCCGTATAACAAAGTGCGGCGCCGGGCGCAAAGCCCGGCAAGACC
>JAISQR010000523.1 GCA_031274035.1 Treponema sp.
GTGCATCCCCAGATCAGCCTTGACAATTTCAGGTACTTTACGGAACAGCTTAAAGAGAAAGTTCTGGGGTAATTCAAATCCGAAGATTAGAGCTACTCATAAATTTTTCTGCCTTTAGCGTCAGGGATACCGGTGTGGCGGTAAAAATAGGTGTTCACCTGATCCCGCCATTCCCGCGCGTTGATTTGCTGGCGTTCCATTCTTGCCAGCACGAGGCGGTGGTAGCAGCGCTCCAAAACTTTTTTTCTCATTTTTGAAAAATTTTTGTTGACAGCCTGAAAAAACCGGGTAGATAATACTTATATGAGAGATAATTATGTTTGGTATAATTTTTTTAACATAAAAAAGGTTTCACTGAGTTTATATAATTCTTTTCATATCACCCCCCACCCCCACCCCCATATTCCGATAGATTTACTGGGATATATTCCGCTTTTTTTATCTCATCCCGGCTATTACAGGCCTATGCCTGTAGCAATATTGTACAAGGAGGATCTTTATCATGAAAGATTCCGCAAAACGTCTCATTTTAGGAGCCGGCGTCTTCCTGCTTGCGGCGGCCGCCGTGTTCGCCGGGGGAGGATCGCAATCGTCCGGCGCGGCTGGGTCAGCTTCGGCTAACGCCCAATATCCAAAACACCTCGAACTAACCATGGCCGTATGGGGTATTGAAGACGCCTTCAACAAACCGGGCGCGGCCAACGACACGATCTTCAACGAACTTATCTCGAAGTTCAACGTAACCATCACGCCGATACAGATCACATGGGGCGATTACATGGAAAAAGCCCGGCTCTGGGCGGCGGCGGGACAACTGCCGGATATGTTCTCCACGGATCTTCCCATGGCGGAACTGACTACCTGGGCGAGTCAGGGGGTAGTGAAGGCGCTTCCCGACGATCTGAGCAGGTGGCCGACGATCCAGGCGACGATGAATGACCCCGCGGCCAAGGCCACGGCCATTAACGGGAAATTCTACAAGTACCCTCGCATGGCAAAACAGTCCTCCAGCGACTGGATCATCGACCGTGCGCTGGCTTACCGCAAAGACTGGCTAAAAGAAGCCGGCTATGATCACGAGCCCCGGACGTTCGACGAGTTTGTCGAAGTTACCAAGAAAGTTTTGGCGAAACATCCAGACGCCATCGGCCTTGATACGAGCGTTACCGGTTTGTTCGCCTTGATGTCCGGCGTTTACCCGCCGGTCTCCAATACCGGCAACTGGGTTAAGCAAAACGGCCAGTGGATCCCCGCGTGGGCTGCCGAAGGCGCGCTTCCCGGTATCGTCCAGGCGCGACGATTGTACACCGAAGGTATTCTGAGCCCGGACTTCGCTACCGGCGCCGGTACTGTTTCCGAGGTTGGCATGTTTATGAGCGGAAAGGCTTTCGCCCACATGTCTGTCGGTCCTCTCAATTTCGATAAAATTGAGGTGCTCATGGCTACGGTAAGTCCCGGCGCTAAGGTCGAGGACACCATTGCGGTCATGGACGTATGGGCCGCGCCGGACGGCGTGAAATACTATTTTGCGGAAACTCCTTTCTGGGCGGAGACCCTGTTCAGGGGTAATCTTGATCAGGAGAAGTTCGAGCGTTCCTTGTACCTCTTGGACTACATGAGCACTAACGAATTCCAGATCCGGCGCTGGAACGGTATCGAAGGGGTGGACTGGAAGATGGAAAACGGGCAAATGGTTTCCCTGCTGCCCGCTGATACGACGGTCGCCCAGAAATACCCGATTGTTACCGGGATGGGCAATATGGGCGCTTACGGCGAATGGCTTCCCTTTACCGGCGGCATGGTTATTTCCAGCAATCCGGCTCTCGCCGCGGCGAACAAGATCAAGGTGGATTATTTCAACCACCGCAAGGAAATCGGCACCCCCATCGACATCAACTTCAATATTTACCTGATGCCCAAGATCGGGGGAAGGTTTGACATCGGCAATGATTTGACGAGGGTTCTCGTAGGCAGGGACGATCCTGTTGCCATGTGGAGGGCGGTTCTCAGGGAATACCAGGCCCAGGGTTACGACGAAATGGTCCAGGACGTAAACACGAAAGCCAGGGCTATGGGGCTATAGGTTGTAAAGCCGGATTGAATTGAAAGGAGGGTGATGCCGTGGAATTGGCGAGAACACTTGACAAGAAAAGTCTTTGGGTGCGAATAAACGCCTATAAGTATATTTATCTTCTTTTGTTCCCAACGATTCTTTTTTATATTATATTTTGTTACGTTCCCATCTACGGCATCGTTCTTGTTTTCAAGACTTTCGATTTTTCCAAAGGTATTATGGGAAGCCCCTGGAATAATTTTCAGAACTTTAGGGATGTGCTTAAAAATCCCCTGTTTTCCCGGGCTTTCCGTAATACCTGCATGATAAGCGGCCTGCGTCTCCTTATCGAATTTCCTATACCGATTATTATGGCGCTGGCGCTGAACGAGATAACCAAATACAAGCTCAAGCGGGTTTACCAGACGATTTTCACGTTTCCCCACTTCCTAAGCTGGGTCATCATGGCCAGTATCACCTTGAATATGCTCAGTAATCAGGGGTTGGTGAACCAGATTCTGAAATTTTTCGGGGCGCCGAATAACACCATACTGTCAAATTCGGGGCAGTTTATCGCGCTGCTCCTGGGAACGAATATTTGGAAAGAGGCCGGCTGGTCCACCATCCTGTACCTGGCGGCGATTGCGGGCATAAACCCGGAACTCTACGAGGCGGCGACCGTCGACGGAGCGAACCGCTGGCAGCAGATGTGGATAATTACCTGGCCGGAACTGAAAACTACCGTTACGATACTGTTGATTCTGGGTATCGGCGGCATTATGAACGGCAGTTTCGATCAAATTTTCAATATGTACAACGCCCTTGTTATGCCCTGGGCGGATACCATTGATACCTACGTGTACCGGGCCGCCTTCAACGACGCTACGGGCTTCGGCTATTCCACCACTGTGGGCTTTATGAAAAACATCGTGAACTTCGTCCTCCTCTACAGCGCCAATCGGGTGGTCAAAATGATGGGTTCGGAGGGAATTGTATGATGCGCAGGTTTTCTCTCGTCGATTTTATGCTGCTGCTTATTATGGGTTTTTTCGCGCTGGTTTGCGCGTTTCCCTTTTATCAAACAGCTATCATATCGTTATCCCGTGCCGGTGATCTTGAAAAGCAGATCGTGTATCTGGTCCCGTCATCAATCGACGCATCCGCCTACGGGTATCTGTTCCAGGAAGGCAAGCTGCCCCGGGGGTTTCTGGTAACGGTGTTTATTACCGTGGTGGGGACCGCCCTGAACATGGTGGTTACCACTGCCGGCGCATACGCCCTGACCAAAAAAGACCTGCCGGGCAGGAATTTCTTTTTCAATATGATCATCGTAACCATGTTTATTTCAGGGGGGCTGATCCCCTACTTCCTCACCGTGCGCGCGCTCGGGCTCATGAACTCGATATGGGTAATGATAATCCCCGGCGCGGTAGGAACTTTTAACCTTATACTGATGAAGAACTTTTTTAACACCCTGCCCGCGGAACTGGAAGAATCCGCCAAAATGGACGGCGCGAATGAGATTTACATTTTAATACGGATCATTATACCCATATCGGCGCCCATAATGGCGACCATCGCTCTTTTCTACGCTGTCGGCCACTGGAACGAATGGTGGACCGCCATGATATTCATCAACAACACCAAACTCTACCCCCTCCAACTGGTGCTGCGGGACGCGACCTTGAACTTAACCCGGTATTTTAACGACAACTGGATCGCCGCCAGCATGGCCGAAGGGCAGCGCACCTACTACGGCGAATCGGTGAAAGCCGCCATGATCATGATCACGGCCATACCGATACTGTTGGTCTACCCGTTCTTGCAAAAGCACTTCACCAAGGGCATTATGATAGGTTCCATAAAAGGGTAAAAAACAGCGCGGTTATAGCACTATTGACAATCTAATTTAGATAGTGTTAGATTAAGTTCTCAAAGGAGGCTGTATGAATCCATACACTAATTTTTCCGTCATGTCCTATTCTTTTCACGGGCTGCTTAGTAAGGGAGCTATAAACATTTTCGGATATCTTGAAACGGTGAAGTACCGTTACGGGCTTACTACCGCCGATATATGGAACGGGCTTATCACCAGTTATGAGGATGATTATACCGCCATCCTTAAACAGAATATTGATGAACGGGGCTTAAGGGTGGTCAACCTCTGCTGCGACGGCGCCCATATATGGGACAACGATCCCGAAATTATGAAAAAAAACGAGGAAACCGCCTGGAAGTGCATCAAGTTGGCCGAAAAAATAGGCGCAAAAACCATACGCATCGACGCCGGTGTACGGGAAGATACCTTTTCGGATCAGCAGTTAGAGTATGTGTCGAAAAAATACCGGGAGTACTGCAAGCGGGCCGCGGCGTTTGGCGCGAAATTGGGAACCGAAAACCACTGGGGCGGAACCCGGACTGTACCGAACATCGAAAAACTTTTCGGCGCGGTAAATGAAAGCAATTTCGGGCTGCTGCTCCATCTGGGGAACTGGGTTGAAGGCGACAAGGACGCCAATGATCTGGCGCTTATTAAAAAGGCCATGCATATTCATATTAATTATGAACACTGCGTGGACGCCGACCGGGTGCTGCCGCCGCTTCAGGCGGGGGGATATTCGGGCTGCTGGTCGGTGGAAAGCCATAAATCCACCAATGAATACAACAATGTGGCGTTCCAGCTTGCCCAGGTGAAGCGGGTTATCTGCCCCATGGAATACAAGTGAGGGTTATTATGGATAAAATTAAAGTCGGCATTATCGGTTGCGGCGTTATCGCCCGGTCGTCCCATGGACCGGAATATAAAAAACTCGGCAGCAAAGTTGAAATTGTAGCGGCCTGCGACATTGTTAAAGAGAAGCTGGATTCATACTGCGAAATGTTTGATATCAAAAAGCGGTATTCAACCATTGCGGAAATGCTGGATGACGATGAAATCCAGGCGGTTGATATATGCCTTCATAATAATATGCACGCGCCGGTTGCTATAGAGGCCATGAGGCGGGGTAAGGATGTTTATGGTGAGAAGCCCATGGCCGGTTCCTATGTTGACGCCCTTGCCATGGTGGAAGCGGCCAAAAAGTACGGACGGAAACTCCATGTCCAGCTTGCGCTGATCTACAGCGCCGCTTCATTTGCCGCGAAACGGCTGATTGACGCCGGGGATCTGGGCGAACTATACCACATGCGTTCTACCGGGTTCAGGCGGCGGGGACGGCCTTTTGTCGACGGTTATGGCGAGAAAGAATTTGTCAGTTCCAAGGTCGCCGGAGGCGGCGCCCTGCTTGACATGGGGGTTTATCACATTTCCCAGCTTTTGTACCTTTCGGGGAATAAGCGCCCTGAACGGGTCGTAGGCCACGCCTATCAAAAACTGGACATGGATCCGAAACGCAAGGAAATTTCAGGTTACGATGTGGAAGAACTCATCGTCGGTATGGTTGATTTTGGACAGGGTCTCAGTATGGACCTGATTGAATCCTGGGCAATGAATCTGGATAAACTGGAACCTTCCAGTATTATAGGAACCGCCGGAGGCATACGGCTGGATCCGTTTAGCTACCATTACACCAAACACGATGTGGTCTTTAATGCTTCCATTGATGAGGGGGATTTGAATTTCCGTTCATCAACGGTGTATCCCGAACAAAATTTTTACCGTAATTCCCAGGCGCATTGGGCAGCCGCGCTCAGGGGTGAATGCCCTCTGCTCCCCACCGCTGAAATCGCCCTTAATACTCAGTTGATCCAGGAATCCTTGTACCTTTCAAGCAAACTCGGCCGCCAGGTTACGACCGATGAAGTAATCGCCGCCAGTAAATCAAAAAACACCGAGGTAGTGGGACTTTATAAATGAGTTTTTGAACCGCCGCATCTACTCATAAATTTTTCTGCCATTAGCATCGGGGATACCGGTGTGACGGTAAAAATAGGTGTTCACCTGATCCCGCCATTCCCGTGCGTTGATCCGCTGTCGTTCCATTCTTGCCAGAACTGATGAGTAGACTTCGTTTCCTATCTTGTCCTTGAGGCTCTTCCATTTTTCGATCATCTTCTCCACTTCTTCATAGCCCTCAAAATGGGTGTCGTAAATATTTTGCAGCAGAGTTTG
>JAISQR010000094.1 GCA_031274035.1 Treponema sp.
TAGAAACCGGCCTCTCCTCCAACCCTCCCATGAACTGGGCCCTGGGCAGCCTGGACAGGTTCGCGGTGATCTCCAATTCCGACGCCCATTCGCCGGACAAGCTGGGCCGGGAGGCCACGGTTTTCGATATGGAGCTGTCCTACCCCGGCCTTTCTTCCGCCCTCGCGTTGGCAGGTGGAGAGCGGCGGGAGGGTCCGCCGGGGATTCTCGAAACCATCGAATTCTTCCCCCAGGAGGGGAAGTACCACCTGGAGGGCCACCGGAACTGCGGCGTCAGGCTCAGTGCCGCCGAAACCGCCGCCATCGGGGGGCTTTGCCCCGTCTGCGGCAAGGCCCTCACGCCAGGCGTCATGGGCCGGGTCCTGGCGCTGGCGGACCGGCCGGTCGACGAGGAAGAACCCTGCCCTCAGGACTTTGCCGGAACCAACCGGCGGCCCTACCGTTCCCTCGTCCCCCTCCGGGAAATTCTCGCCCAACTGTTGGGCTGCGGCGGGGCTTCGAAAAAAGTTGACGCGGCTTACAACAGGCTGATCAACAGCGGGGGAACCGAACTTTCCATACTCGCGGATCTGGGCGGAAGGGACATTGAAGGCCTGAAGGTTCCCGGCGTTTCGGGGGAACTCCTGGCCGAAGCCATAGGCCGGATGCGTTCCGGCAGGGTGTCGATAAGTCCCGGCTATGACGGGGAATACGGCGTCATCCGGGTCTTCCCCGCCGGGCAAACCTTTCCCCGCCGGGACGGAACCGAACTCTTTGATCTGCCTCCGGCCGCCGCCCCTGCGGCGGACGCTCCGGGGCCGGCGGCCCAAGAGGCGGCTCGCCCGGCGCCCAGGAAGGCGGCACCCGCAGCGCCCCGGCAGGCGGCCTCCGGGGGGCCGGCCGGTTCGGCGCGGGAAAAGTCGGCGGCTCAAAAGGCGGCCGGCCCGGCGCCCAGGAAGGCGGCGCCTGTAGCGTCGGCCGCTTCCTCTCCCCCGGCGCCCGAAGCGTCGGCCGCTTCTACGGCGCCCTTCGTTCCCAGCCGAGAACAGGAGCGGATAATCGCCCACAAGGGCAGGCGGGCCCTCATCATTGCCGGGCCCGGCGCCGGCAAGACCGCCGTCCTGGCCGCCCGGACCGCCAGGCTCGTCAAAGAAGGAGCCGCCCCCTCCTCAATACTGGCGGTGAGCTTTACCGTAAAGGCCGCGGCGGAGCTCCGGGAAAGGATACTCTCCTCCGCCGGCCCCGGCGCCGCCGGAATCAAGGCCACCACCTTCCACGCTTTCTGCGCCGAATTGCTCCGGGAAGAGGGAAAGGCTTTTGTCCCGGATTTCAAAATCCTGGGAGAAGCGGAAAGGGAGAAGCTGCTTGGGGAACTCTGCGGATCAGGCGGGAAGGCGGGACGGGGCATAAGCCCCAGGCGGCTTGGCGATTATATCGAAGAGCGCAAGCGCTGCCTCCTCCTGCCCGGAGAAACCTCGCCGCCTTCGGGAATTGACAAAATTTTGTCATTCAAGAAACCGCCCCCGGCTGTTCCCGCTCTTGAGGCCCTTTATAAACGCTACAGGGAAAAGCTGAAAGACGCCGCCCTTGCGGACTACGAGGATCTCATCGGCGCCGCCGTGAGGCTCCTCCTTTCCCGGAAAGAAATCCTCGAAGCCCTGCGGCGGCGCTACCGGCACGTTTTTGTCGACGAGTACCAGGATATCAATGCTTCCCAGTATGCCCTCATAAGGCTCCTGGTTCCCGCCGCCGGAGAGCTTGACGAAAGGGCAGCGGACGAAGGCCCGGCCCTCTGGGTTATCGGAGACCCCAACCAGGCGATCTACGGGTTCCGGGGTGCTGACAAAGCCTTCATCGACCGCTTTGCCGCAGATTATCCCGGCGCGGCCCGCCTGGAACTCCTCAAAAGCTTCCGCTGCGCCGGCCCCATACTCAGGGCCGCCGGCAGGCTTTCGGGGGCGGCCCTGACAAGCGCCGCCGGAGAGGGCGGCCGGGTGAGCCTCTACCGCCGGGAATACCCCTCGGACAAATCCGAGGCCGAAGGAATCGCCAGAACCATAGCCGCCCTTTTGGGGGGCGCCAGCTTTTTCGCCCTCGACTCCGGCGCCGCTGGCAACGGGGACGAGGCGGCTTCCTGGGACTGCGCCGTCCTGGTCCGGGCCGCGGCCCTGGCGGCCCCCGTTGTCAAGGCCCTGAAGGATCACGGCATTCCCTTTGAACTGACGGGCCAATCCCCCTGGTGGGACGGGGAGCCGGTCAAGGATCTGCTGGAATTTATGCGGCAACAGGAGGAGGCCGGGCCGTCAAGCGGTTCCGCTCCCGCCGAAAAAGTCATGGCCGCCTGGGAAGCCCTCATCGAAGGCGGCAGGCTCCCCAGGTACAAAAAGGAAGCCCCGGAAGGCGTCGCGGAACTTGCGCGGCTGGCCGGGCTTTTCGGGAAGCTCCCGGCCCTGCTGGACGCCCTCGCCTGCGGCGCCGGCATCCCGGACATAGAAAAAACCGGGGTCAAGGTGATGACCATCCACGCCTCAAAGGGCCTGGAATT
This sequence comes from Treponema sp., assembly GCA_031274035.1. GTDB lineage: Bacteria > Spirochaetota > Spirochaetia > Treponematales > Breznakiellaceae > JAISNI01. Next base: position 2,525 of record JAISQR010000094.1, read on the forward strand.
CGATCATGTCTTTGTGGCGGGCCTTGAAGAAGGTATGCTCCCCTTCACCCTCTATGACGGGGAAGCCGACATCGACGAAGAGAGGCGGCTCCTCTATGTCGCCATGACCAGGGCCAGGCGGGGCCTCTGGCTTTCCATGGCAAAGTCCCGGCTCTTCCGGGGCAGGAAGCTCAACGGCCGGCCCAGCCGCTTTCTTTCGGACCTGGAGGATCTCGTCCCCCTGGAAGCCGAAAAGCGGCCCCTCAAGAGGGACCCCCAGGTTTCGCTGTTTTAGGAGCCTGTGGAACTTGTAGGTTTTTTGCTCTACACCCTGTGGGTTTCGAGCAAAAAACCTGCGATAAACGGGCTCCGCGAACCTTTGGTTCGAACGGAGTTTGCAGGGTAAAAAATCGCTCTTGCAAGCGATTTTTTTAATCAAGGGTGCAAAGCCCCACAAACTCATAGTACACAGCCTATGTTGAAATTGTGAATGAAGCACGGTTAGTTTTGGAAAAGCCTCTGTATTGAGAGTTTTGGTAGGCATTAATTGCCCTGCGAAATTCAATATCATATTCCATGTCATGATTAAATATTTTATTCAAGGAAAACATGAATGGTGGACACACGCAATTACACAATTTTTCTTCCCCTTCCTGTATTAAGAAGACGGATTCCCGATCCTGGGACAACTCAAGTTCGCTTTTCATGGAATGCGGGCAGGGATATAGGCGTATATCAGGCCCTAATACAGGCCAAATAAAGGGGGCCAAACAGTATTTAAAACCCGGATTATGTTCCGGGGGCTGAATATGAATATTCATGGGAAGAAATTTGCCGGAATCAGAAATAGCCTTAATGAAATTTCTTATGTATTCCTGATATTGCTCGTTTTTTTCATTAAAGTCAAACCGGAACTTTAAGCCGTTTACGCCTATCACGTTCATATCCTCTATGAACCGCAAAATAGAATTTTCCGAAAAATTTGTCAAACCTCTTGCCTCTATCCGGGACAAGACATAGCTTGCATTAACAAATTGACCTGAACGAAATTTGTCCCGGAACCTGCATAATTTGTTTATATTTGAAAGAACCAAATCAAAACTCCTGGTACCGGAATAGATTTCATAAATATCTCTATTATAAGCATTGATACTTATATTAAACAGATCTATGTTTTGCAATACCTCATCGGACAGATTGTGAATAAAGTGGCCGTTGGTTATTACTTGTATCAGGCGATTTTTACCGTCTTGACCTTCGAGGGTTCTTATCAACTCAATTGACCGGCCAAAAAGATTCAGGGTTTTAGGTAAGATTGGATCAGAACTATCTCCGTCAAAATGGATCTCATCAATGTAATCATCTTCTCCATTTCTTATGTTGAGCAATCTGTGAAGAACATCAAGGAAAATTTCGGGAGAATCCAATGACAGTTCATTATGCTTTGTGCCGCCGTTTATGCAAAACAGACATTTATTACTGCAATCCCTGTTGGCAAGATGAATGCCAAGACGTTTCGGTTTTATTCCGGATGCTCCTGACATGATTTTATTTCTGAATTCTCTGTAATTCTTTTCAATAAAACATTGATACTCAAGCGTGGTCAAAGGCTTATAGGCCTGTCTGCGATACTCGCACAGTGTTAAATGTTCCATGACCGACCTCCATTATACGGAATATATTTCTCGCATAGTGCGCTTCACCGCCCAAACGCCTGGCAATCGTAGAGGCGTAAAGGGCAAAGTACTTGGCATAGTAACCTTGCTCGTAGCGATCATCCTGGCTTCCAATAATGTTTTTTTCTTGTAATATTTCCCTGTAGAGATCCTCTTCCGCTTTCGGGTAAACAAGATAGACGGCGTTTTGTTCGCCGGCGGCGCCGGCCTTTTCTTGATCCAGTTCGTATTTGAGAGAGTTGTACAGGAACACACGTGGATGCGGCTTAACATCAGCAAGCTGCTTGAGGATCGCCAAAGACAGCGATATATGGTGAGGGTGGTTTACTATAAACGGATTCGGCATGACCCAGCAGGTAGGGCCGGCTGTGTAGAGGTTCACTCTTTCTTTCATAAGTGCCAGATCCTTGCCTGTCGGTTCAGCGAATTGACTGTGGTATGAATCCAGAGCCCCCTTTTCCGTATAGACGCCTTTTTCGAGCGCAAAATTCATGCACCATTGATCATGCCTTGTACCCAGCCCAAGGCGCCTGGCGAATTCGCGGCCTTCTTCAAAACGTATAGTTTCCTTTATGGCAGGGATATCAGGATCGGAGGAATTGATACCTTGAATTTTCGCCCAGTCAGCGGCATATTTATCGAGGACGCCGTTTCTCCCGTCAAGGATCGCGTTTATGAGGATGATGCTTTCTTTCCCTAAATGTGTTATTGCCTGATGAATCAGGCTCATGGTATGACCCCCATCGTCACTATGGGGTAGCACAAGAAGAAGCAGTCGTCCTCCTTCAGGTAGGAAAACGGAGCGGAACAGGATTGGCCTGTTGATCAGATCGCCGGTATGGAGTATTGTAGGTTTTCTTGGCAGACAGGAACTACGGAAAGCTGGAGCGGCAGGGGCTACCTTTTTCTTTAGGCTTTTTAGGCTTGGGTTTGAATTCATGATTAACTCCTTAATAAATGAAATGGGCCCTCATATCAGACCACTCGAAATTCTCAATTTGATTAATAATATTCTATAATGTGTATTTTAGAACTACTATACAATATAGAAAATTTCCATATAGAGAATTATATTCTTAATATATGATTATGTCAAGTAATTTAGAGAACTTTTTTTAGAAAAAAGAAGAGCGTGAAATCACATTTTAACAAATTGAGAATTTGGAGAAAATATGACAGTTATAACAGTGGAAAGGGTAGAAGAAAAGGATACAACAGAAACCGGCCATACGGGTCCTGCGGCGGAAATATGGGCTTTTGTACCGCTCCTTGTTAGTGTCGAGTTAAAAGCAACTCTTTAATTAGTTGCATATTTAAATCATTAACCTCATTGAGTTTTTTTTCTTTTTCTCTAAGTTCAGCACGTAACTGTTCAATAGTCCCGACTAATTCATTAATTTTTTTGTCCTTTTCTTCGTTTTCTGGCCCGGATTCGTTTGTTCCATATAAAAGCCAACGCATATTGTATTTAGGGGCGAATTTTTCATCAAAAGATGTAAGAATATTTTTGGATGGATTTCGAGATCCTCGTTCGATTTCAGAGACAAAGGAGGGAGATGTCCCTAAATATTCGGCCATCTGGCGTTGATTCATATCGTATTCTTTCCTAACACGAATGAATCTATCTCTTATTTCGTTTTTTTTATCGTCTGCCATGCTTTTGCCATCCTCTATCAAATAGTTCTCAAACTATAAAGTAATTATATAAAAAAATCAAGCATATTTCCAATATAAGATGTTGACATTCTGTTTGTGGTATGCTATATTCCTAATAAAGGAATTTTTTGATATGAACCCATTATTAGTCAAATTGGCAAGCGGTCCGTTTCCTACAGAGCTTGGCGACTTTACCATAGCTGAATTCACCGATGGTAAAGACCATGCTATTGCGGTATATAAAGGGGATATTACCAATGGCGAGAGCATACTCTGTCGTATCCATAGCGAGTGCTTGTCCTCCTATTTTCGTTATACCGGATGTGATTGTGCTAATCAACTGGAGAATGCGGAAAGAGATATAGAGCGGGACGGCAGGGGAATTATAATCTACCTAATGCAGGAAGGCCGCAGTAATGGGAGTGCCGCACATATTGCATCCCTTTCTCTGAAAGCGCAGGGCATGGACCAGGTAGCAGCCTATCGGGAACTTGGTTTTTCTGAAGACAAGCGCGATTTTGACATGGCGGTAAAGATATTACAGTACTTTAATATCAAGTCCGTCAAGCTTGAGACAGGAAATAAGGCTAAAATAAGTACACTAGAAAAATTCGGTATATCGGTAAAACCCGAAGACTATTCCGATTGTGTCATTGATATTAGGCGGATTGACAACATTCGTGCTTATGAAGCAATCGGTCAAAACTTGGGAGTACTTATAAAAAATACAAAAGGCAAAGGGAAGTGGGTATTTATCATAGGAGATCTCAATGTCGATTACAAAATTGAACTTGGTTCATTAAACCACCAAATTATCAATAGATCGAAACCGGCTATCGGCGGGACTGCGTACAACGCCGCAAAGGAATTTCGTGACATGTTTGAGCCCATTGTCTTTGGAAAAGTGGGAAATGATTTCATGGGTAACCATATAAAACAGCAGCTTAAAGAAGACAAGATTACCGCCTTATTGGATACCGCCATGGATAAAGCGACCGGTTTTTGCACCTTATTGTATCATGGCAATGAGCGGTGGCTGATCAAGGACGACCAAGAGACCAATGCGAACGATTATGACTTAAAAAACCTTGAAAAAGCCCTTGCTATAAGCAAGATTGATGAGAAGGATTATATCTTTATCATTGGTCATGCATTGATAAGGTGTGGGATTAATCATACAAGTAAACTTATTGAGCAGGCAGCCAGTACCGGTGCACATATTATTCTGGACCTGGTCCCCCATAATATGTATGAGTCAGTTGGTTTGGCGGAGTTAAAATCTGCCATCAAGCAAAATATCGAGATTTTGATTGGTGAATTCAAAACACTCATGGGTTTTTTTGGAATAAGCCATCAGGGTGAATCGCCAACCATGGATGAGGTCAAAGCAATCTTCCAGAATATACCGGTAAAAATCATTGATATCCGTTACGGGATTGGGAACATATCTAAGCAGATTATTTGCGAACGGAGTGCCGATGGTAAAAAAGTCTTCATATCGGAAGAGGAATCGACCGGATATGAGTTTTGCCCGATAGATAAACGAAGCGGATTCGGCGATCAATTAACAGCAACATTGATTGCTAAATACGATGAGGGGGGCGGGGAAGTGTTTATAGAAAAGGTAAGTGCGGATATACTCGAGGAATTCGGCGATGATCACACATTCCTTAAAATAAAAGATGAAATCTACTTATAGGACGATCTGGAAAAATATTGTATGAGCGTTTTTCCTAATCATAACGGTCATAGAGCCACGGGTCGTTGGGGTCTGCCCATGAGAAAATTTCTTCGTTTTTGAAAAAACGTGCTATTTCCTGTTCCGCTATTGCAGCGGAGTCCGATGCATGGATAATGTTAAGCCTGCCATTGGCTGCATAGTCCCCCCGAATACTTCCCGCTTGCGATTTATGATGTTTATCTCCGGTGATAAGCCGAACCAGTTCAATTGCGTCCTCTCCTTCAAGTACTATGGCAATAATAGGCTTATCGGTCATGTAGTTGACCAGTCCGTTATAAAACCGCTTGTCTTTGTGTTCAGCATAATGAAGCTCGACTAAGGATTTGTCCATACAGAGCATTTTGAGAGCGATAATTTTAAGCCCTTTACGCTCAAAACGATTTAGCACCTCCCCCGCGAGACGCCGCTGGAGAATGCCGGGCTTCAATAAAACAAGTGTTCTTTCCTTTTCCATAAAAACATTATCGGTACATCTGGAAGTTTTATTAACAAATCGTTTTTAGTACAATAATGAAACGCCAAAACTTTAAAAGAACACTACATATATTGTTTCTAACCAGAAATATCTCCAAATTTACCTTAGACAGCAGGAAAATTCTCAAGAAATAATTGACAAACCTATATTTTAGAATATATAATCTTATAACATGAATATATATTCACTTTATAATATCCATATTGTTTATAATAGATGATATACATATTAATATGAGAAGCATGATGGAGGCTTATTATGCACAGAAAGCTGCGGAGCGTCATTTTTAAGAGCCTGGTTCTTGGCTCGGCGATTTCTTCGGGGGGGCTTGCCCAGGATTTACGGGAGGACCAGGAGCAGGCCTTTACCCCTGCCATAAGGGAACAGGCCGGGATCATGCGGGAGATGCTGGCGGAGAAGTTCTCGTCCGGGGCGAGGATAGTGTTCATCAGTGTATCCAATGAGGCGGCCGATAGCGTTAAATTCGCGAGGGCGGTATTGGGCCCGACCCTGGCCGTTTTTCAGGAAAACCGCGGCCTTAGCTTTATAGACGGGGACCGGGCCAGGGCTGATCTTGGAATCGGACCGGACCACTACATCGGGCAGGACGAGGCCAAGGACTATGGGGCAAAAATTAACGCGGATGTCATAATTACCGCGAGGGTCCATGAGGGGCTTTTTGTTTTTGATGGCTGGAGTTTTGACGGAGAGGGCGGAGATGCCGCTTTCCACCAGGAAACGGAATTTATTTTCCATGTGCCAGGTTTAAAACCACCGCCTTTAGGCGGTTAGCTTTTAGCGTGAATATGTGTGAAAAAATTAATATCTGGGAAAATGACCAAAGTTAAGGCGAGAGGAATT
>JAISQR010000007.1 GCA_031274035.1 Treponema sp.
TCAAGGCGGCAGGCGGGGTACGATCTCTTGCGGTTTTTGAGGAAATGTACGATGCCGGCTGCCGGCGTTTCGGAGTAGGCCTTCGGTCTGCCCTGGACATTTTGAAAGAGGCCTATGAACGGGACAATGCGGTTTTTGAGGAAATGATCTGGGGGTAACTGTATGCGCTACGTTATTGCCTATGACTTGGGAACGGGCGGATTAAAAGCTTCAATATTCGATGAAAACGGCGTTCCGGCAGGAACTTGTTTCAGGCAATGCCAAACATATTACCCAGCTCCCGACTTTCGGGAACAGCGGCCCCTTGAATGGTGGGATATTTTTTCGGATAGCACCAGGGAACTTTTGTCGAAGACACCGGTAAATGTGTCGGATATTGTGGGACTTGCCTGTTCGGGGCACAGTCTGGGGGTTGTACCCATAGGACCAGACGGTGATGTTCCCCTGGAATATGTGCCCATATGGACCGATGCCAGGGCTCAAAAACAGGCCAAAACGGTTTTTTCAAGACTTGATGAAGATGAATGGTACCTTAAAACGGGCAATGGTTTTCCGGCTTATCTGTATTCAGCTTTTAAGATCCTCTGGTACAAGGAGAACCGGGAAGAAATATACAATAAGACCCTGGCCTTTATCGGAACCAAGGACTATTTGAATTACCGCCTTACCGGCGTGATAGCGACAGATTATTCATACGCATCAGGCAGCGGCGTATATGACCTTGTTAAATGCGGCTATGACGGGGAATACATAAAATTGTTCGGACTTAAACCGGAAAATTTTCCCAAAATGTATGAATCAAGCGAAATTATCGGAACCATTAAACCGGAGGTGGCCCGTGAACTGGGATTATCCCCCGGCCTGCTTGTCGCCGCCGGAGGGGTGGATAACGCCTGTATGGCCGCAGGATCAGGCTGTGTTGAAGACGGTATGGCCTACACTTCTCTTGGTACATCGGCCTGGGTTGCCCTTTCATCGCATAAACCGGTACTGAATGCTGAAACACGGCCCTATGTCTTCGGCCATTTAATCAAGGGGATGTATGCATCGGCGGAATCAATTTTTTCAGCGGGCAATACCTACCGCTGGGTACGGGATGTTCTTTGCCCTGATCTTTTGGAGAAGGAAAAATCAAGCGGTGAAGACGCATATAAAGTTATGGATCTGATGGCCCAGAAGTCGGAGATCGGAGCAGGGGGGCTTTTCTTTATCCCCACCCTTGCCGGCGGCAATTCTTTGGACAAATCACCTAATGCGCGGGGCGCCGTTATCGGCCTTGATCTTAAGCACACAAAGAATGATATTATCAGGGCCGCTCTTGAGGGAATTTGTCTGGGGCTGAAAAGAGCCCTTGAGGAATTGAAACGGAATACGATCCTTGCCGATGAAATGTTGATTGTGGGCGGCGGCGCAAAGAGCGCCTACTGGCGGCAGCTTTTTGCTGATGTCTACGGCATGAATATTATCGAGTCGGCGGTTGGGGAAAACGCCGGTTCCCTGGGCGCCATGGCCTGCGCCGCAATAGGATCGGGGCTGTGGAAGGATTATTCGCCCCTCAAGGATCTTAATAAACCTGTCAGTATCGTAAAATTCAACAAGGAAAATTTTGCCCTTTATGAGGATATTTACAAAGTGTTCTATAAGGCCTGCGATCAGCAGAGCGAAATCGCAGACTATAAAGATTTATCAGGAGGAGAAAGATGATGAAGAAAAGTTTGTTTTTTGTTGCAGTCCTTGGGTTTGTTCTTCTGGCTGCGGGGATGATTGCCTGTTCCGGAGAGAGCGGCGGCGGTTCCGGGGAAACGGCCGGTACCGGAACCGAAACGGCCGCGGTTACAGGTCAGAAAACCTTCAATGTTAACGGCAGCGGCAAGGTCGTCGGAGTTGCCTCCCAGCACATGGGGAATGCCTGGAATAAGAATTCCGTTCAGGCCATAAAGGATGTTCTTGAGTCCTACGGCTTTACGGTAAACCATCAGGACGGCGGCGGCAGTACCTCCGCCCAGGTAGCGGCGGTGGAAACCTTTATCACCCAGAAGGTCGATTACATTATCGTATCCGGCGGTGAGGGCGGGGCCTTCAACAGTGTTTCCGTTCAGGCAAAGAATGCAGGCATACCCGTGATCGGCGTTGATATGTTCCTGGACGGCGGCATCACCGGTATCATGTGTGATAACTGGAGTGGCGGGGTTCAGATGGGTATCTATGCGGTCAACAAGATGAAGGGCCAGGGAAAATACATACTTCTGGATACTTCAGGATGGGCAACGCTGCTTTGGCGCGGTAAAGGGGCCGAATCGGTGCTGAATTCTTTCAGCGCAATCCAAAAGATCGGGGCTACCCGGGAAGTTCCCGCGATGGATCCGGTAACCGAGGGGTATGATATTACCAAGGCTGCTTTGCAGGCGGACCCGGATATTAACGCCGTATTGATTACCTGGAATATGCCGGCCATCGGCGTATATAACGCCCTGCGTGAACTTAACAAGATCGATCAGGTTACCATCATCAGCGCCGATACCGGCGACGATGTAATCAGCGCCATGCTTGAACCAAGCGCCGGCGATTGGGGCTTTATGGGCCAGAATTCATACGAATTGGGTACCCTGGCGGCGGAATCGGTTCTTACTCATGCGTCTGGGGGGACCGTCCCCTTTGCCCAGATTGGTACTACCTATTTTGTTACCAATGATGATTACATAAAGGGAGATCTTAAGACGGTAAAGATCCAGACCCCGGAGGATCACTGGAAGGAAGTGCTTGAACCGGTTCTTGGTTCTTTGAGTGATTATACCGACTAAGCCTTAATACGGAAGGAAAAACCCACAGCCGCAGCAGGGTTACCACTTTTACGGTTTGTGGGTTTTTCTTCTTTCCAAATGAAGAAGAAAAAAGAGATGGTATGAATACAGGCAATGTTATTTTGAGAATGAAGGGTATAAAAAAATCCTTCGGCGCGACAGATGCACTAAAAGGGGTAAATCTGGATATTTACGCCAATGGGGTTCATGCTATAGTCGGGTCCAATGGAGCCGGCAAATCTACCCTTATGAAAATGCTGGCAGGACTCTACAAGCCCGATGAAGGTACGATTACTTTTAAGGATGAAAATATTACGGGACTTTCCCCCATAGAAACCCAGCGTAAAGGGATCCAGGTTGTTCATCAGGTATTAAATATAGTTCCCAGCCTGAGTGTTTTTGAAAACATACTTCTTGCCATGCCGCCTGTAAAAATGGGTTTTCTCAATTGGAAACCGGGTATAAAACAGGTTGAAGAAACCCTTAAGCTTATCAAGTTCCCCATGGATTTAAAGATAAACGCCGGGCAGCTTTCGGTTTCGGAACAACAGTTTATTATCCTTGCCCGGGCCGTCATCAATGAGACAAAAGTGCTGGTTTTGGACGAACCCACTGCCCGGCTCAGCCTGGAAGAAACGAATAAACTCTTTGATATCATCAAAAAAATGAAGGAAAAGGGAACCACCGTTATTTATATTTCCCACCGCATTGAAGAGATATACGCCATATCCGACCGCATCAGCGTTTTCCGGGACGGCTTGTGCGTTAAGACCGAAAATACCGGGCAGTTTAAAGAGAACGATCTGGTTAATTCTATGCTTGGTAAAAACATTGATGTATTCTTTCCAAAAAAGGAAGTAAATCCCGGCGGTGAACTGCTGCGGGTAAAGGACTTGACTTATCAAGATAAGGTCTTTGGGGTTGACCTTCATATTAATCAGGGAGAAATTGTAACCCTGGTCGGCGCTGTGGGCTGCGGTCAGACCGAGGTGGTTAATTGTATATATGGAATTATCAACGCCGATTCTGGGGAGATTGTTCTGAACGGTGAAAAGCTAAAGCTAAACCATGCCCCCAAAGAGGCAATTAAGCGGGGCGTGGCCCTTATTCCGGAAGACAGGGCCTCTGAGGGGATGATAGCGGATTATGATATAAAGAACAATATTACCTCGATCAATATGGGGCAGATTGCGAAGTATCAGGTGATAAGCGATTCCCTGGAAAGTACCCTGGCTTCCAAGATGGTGGAGCGCCTTAATGTGGTTCCGCCGGATATTAATTATACCATGTCCGCCCTTTCCGGAGGTAACCAGCAGAAGGTAGTGGTAGGCAAGTGGATGACCGAATCCTATAAACTGTACCTCATGGATGAAGTTACTGCGGGGGTGGACATTGGGGCCAAGGCGGAAATCTACAAGATCATGGGGGATATCGCATCAAGCGGAAGTTCCATCCTGCTTTCCTCAGGAGATATTGAGGAAGCATTGGGGATCAGTGACCGTATCATTGTGCTCTTCAAAGGAAAAATATTTAAGGAGCTTATACCCCGGGAAACATCTAAAGATAAACTTTTAACTTATATCATGGGAGGAACGGTAAATGGCTAAGGGATCTTCTTTAACCGGGTTTATACAGAAGTACGCCATGCCCTTAGTATTGGTTATCCTTGTTCTGATCCTGCAAATTGCCAGTGGTAATAAGAATCTTCTTTCCTGGATAAACATCAAAACAATTATACTTCAGGCCAGCGTATTGGGGTTTATCGCCCTGGGTTTATCCTATGTGATGATAGCCGGGGAAACGGATATTTCCTTTGCGGGCACCATGGGCTTGATGAGCGCTTCCTTTACTCTGTTAATAACGGTAAAGGGCTGGAGTTATTTTCCCGCCCTGGGTCTGATTATGCTGATCGGGGCTTTTATCGGTTTTCTTATTTCCCTCCTGGTTACTAAGGCGGGTTTTTCCGGCTTCATCATTTCTATAGGATTTATGTTTATGGGATTGGGAATTGAACGATCCTATAATGAAGGGGTAACTATCTGGCTTAGGGAACCCGCGGTTCAAAGAATCGGAACCATGGAAATCGGCGGTGTCTATGTTTTTGGCTGGATTTTAATTTTACTCTTTATCGCCTCCTATGTGGTGATTCAAAAAACAAAATTCGGTTTTGACCTCAGGATTATCGGTGAAAACAGAGCCGCCGGCCTTGAAGCCGGGATCAATGAAAACCGGGTAAAGATCATTGCCTTTATCTTGGCCGGCGTACTCTTTGGCTTAGCCGGTACGGCGGAACCCATACGTTACGGCGGATCCATAGTCGGGGCGGGACAGGGGTACCTGCTGCCCGCTCTCGCGGCTTGTTATTTGGGTTCCACCATGTTCAATCCCGGCAGGGTAAATATCGCCGGTACTTTTGTGGGATCGGTATTTCTGATACTTATTTCCAACTTTATGCAGCTTCTCTCGATGGCCTATTATTACACGCCCCTTGTACAGGGTATTGTACTGATAATTGCGGTGGGTATCTCGGTTATCAAGAATAAGGGCGCTATTCAACAGGTCAAGGTCTAAGGAAGGAGACAATGAAAAACAACGGCATTCGTAAATGGGCCCCTTCTCCGCAGAGTATTTCTTTTATTATGCTGTTGCTGGTCTGCTATGTTGTATTCTCCCTGCTGGAACCAGCATACCTCAAAAGTCCCTATTCGGTTGTCTTAAGCGCCGTTCTTCCCGCCGTGCTTGCCCTTAGTATGGGAGTGGTTATTTCCGCCGGAGGTTTTGATCTGTCCATAGGGCATACGGCGGGTTTTGCAACCCTCATGTGCGGATTTTTTCTGCGCGATGTTGGTATGCACGCTTATGCGGCAATAGCCTGTTCCATCGGCTTGACCATGTTCATCGGCGCGGTCAACGGTGTTATTGTGGCGCGGTTTGGGATTTCGTCATTTATCACCACCTTGAGCATGCAGTTTATTTTGGTTGGGGTACGGCAGCTCATAACTTCCGGCAATAGTTACCGGGCAAACAACGCTATACGGAATATTGCCCAGGGAAATTTTCTAGGTATTTCCAATTTGATTATTATTTCCGCCGCCATCATTGTAATCGCGGGTTTTGTTATGCAAAAAACCACCTTTGGCCGGAAGATGCAATTTGTGGGCGCCAATATAACCGCCAGCGCCTTTAGCGGGATACGGATCAGGCTTTATACCTTCCTCGCATTTTTTATTTCCGGATTCATCGCCGGTTTGGTGGGGGTCCTGCAATTCTCCAAATTGACCAGCGCAACGATCAATGTCGGTGACGGCTGGCTCTTCAACGCCATGACCATCGCCGTATTTTCCAGCGTTATCTTTGGCAGATTTAAAGCGCATGGAATTATTCTGGTTGCCATATTGGTCAGCATGCTGACAACCGGAATCAATATGCTTGGGGTTTCCCCCGCCTGGACTAACTTTGTATTGGGCTTCATCTTGCTGTTGTCCCTGGCTGCGGGAAAATATATCCATTTTGATAAAGTGGTATCAATTATCAAGAGTACAAGGAGACAGGAAAATGGACGTCAAAAAACTGTTTAGTTTGGAAGGCCGCAGGGGTTTTATTACCGGCGGGGCTCAGGGTATCGGCGAGTGTCTTGCAAACGCATTCTCGGAATTGGGTGCGGATGTGGCAATTGTTGATGTTAACCAGGATAAGGCAAAAGCCGCAGCGGAAAAAATTGCCGGAAAAACCAAAGGAAAGGTCATTGCCTATGGATGCGATGTTACCAGCCCGGAAAGCGTGGATAAGATGCTGGCCGCCTATATAAGCGATTTCGGCCGCCTTGATTATGCCATTAATAACGCAGGGATATGTGCCATGGACGGAGCGCTGGAAATAACGCCCAAGACCTTTGAATCGGTTATCGATGTAAATCTCAACGGCGTTTTCTATACCGCCCGGGCGGCTGCGAAGCAGATGGTTGCGCAGGGCGGCGGAGGCTCAATTATCAGTACCGCTTCAATGTCCGCGCATATCATAAACCAGCCCCAGACCATAGCCGCTTATTGTGCCAGTAAGGCCGGAGTAGTTAGTCTGACTAAGGGGCTGGCGGTGGAACTTTCCAAATACCATATCCGGGTAAACTGCGTCAGCCCCGGTTACATACAAACCGAGCTGGTCGCCAGTTTGAAAGACATGCTCGGTATTTGGCTCGGCAAAATGCCCGAAGGTTCCCGCCTTGGATTCCCTGAAGACCTTATCGGCGCCTATGTGTTCCTGGCCAGCGACGCTTCCGCCTGGGCCACCGGTTCCGATGTGGTAGTCGATGGGGGGTTATACAATCCTCTAAAGACGGCAGAAACAAAAAAAGGGCGGCCCTGCGGCCGCCCTTTTGCTTTTACGGTAAAACCCTAGAAAACAGATTTGGCGTTGTAATACTGCTTTACATTGCTTTTGTCAACAAGACCTG